>NZ_JBEXPH010000012.1:0-87136 GCF_040611955.1 Streptomyces sp. NPDC006510
GGGCCCCCCACTCCCCGGGTACGCCCCGCCCCGGCTCGGCCCGCAACAAGTCCGCGGCCGTCCGCAAGCGCCGCCTCACGCTGGGCGCCGCCGCTCTGGTCCTGGTGGCGGCGCTGGCCGTGGGCGGCTGGCTGGCACTGAGCGACGACGACCCGGGCGCACCCGCCCAGGACCCGGGGAACTCGGCACCGGGAACGCCCTGACCCCAGGGCCCGTGAGACGGCGCCGGGCGGCGTCGGCCCCCTCGGGCGCCCCGTCGCCGTACGGCCCGCGAAGGCGCTCGGCACACGGTTGCGGAGTCGTGATCATGCGGCCCGAGGAACGTCCGTGCCGACAGCCGTTACGCTGGACCCGTGGCAGTCGTCGATATTTCCGAAGAGCTGAAGTCCCTCTCCTCGACCATGGGGTCGATCGAGGCCGTCCTGGACCTCGATGCGCTGAGGGCGGACATCGCCGCGCTCGAGGAGCAGGCGGCCGCGCCTTCCCTCTGGGACGACCCCGAGGCGGCGCAGAAGATCACCAGCAAGCTTTCGCACCTTCAGGCCGAGGTCCGCAAGACCGAGGCCCTCCGCGGCCGGATCGACGATCTTGAGGTCCTCTTCGAGCTCGCCCAGGACGAGGGCGACGCCGATGCGCTGGCCGAGGCGGAGTCCGAGCTGGAGTCCGTCAGGAAGGCGCTCGACGAGATGGAGGTCCGTACCCTCCTCTCCGGCGAGTACGACTCCCGCGAGGCCCTGGTCAACATCCGCGCCGAGGCCGGTGGCGTGGACGCGGCCGACTTCGCCGAGAAGCTCCAGCGCATGTACATCCGCTGGGCCGAGCGGCACGGCTACAAGACCGAGGTCTACGAGACGTCGTACGCGGAAGAGGCCGGCATCAAGTCGACCACCTTCGCCGTCCAGGTGCCGTACGCCTACGGCACGCTCTCCGTCGAGCAGGGCACCCACCGGCTCGTCCGGATCTCGCCCTTCGACAACCAGGGCCGCCGCCAGACGTCCTTCGCGGGCGTCGAGGTGCTGCCGGTGGTCGAGCAGACCGACCACATCGAGATCGACGAGTCCGAGCTGCGCGTGGACGTGTACCGCTCGTCGGGCCCGGGTGGCCAGGGCGTCAACACCACGGACTCCGCGGTCCGTCTGACCCACCTCCCGACCGGCATCGTCGTCTCCTGCCAGAACGAGCGCTCGCAGATCCAGAACAAGGCATCCGCGATGAACGTCCTCCAGGCGAAGCTCCTCGAACGCCGACGCCAGGAGGAGCAGGCCAAGATGGACGCCCTCAAGGGGGACGGCGGCAACTCCTGGGGCAACCAGATGCGGTCGTACGTCCTGCACCCGTACCAGATGGTCAAGGACCTGCGTACGGAGTTCGAGATGGGCAACCCGGAAGCGGTCTTCAACGGCGAGATCGACGGCTTCCTGGAGGCGGGCATCCGCTGGCGCAAGCAGCGCGAGAAGTAGCAGGAACAAGCGTCCACGGCGGTGCCGGAAACCCCACGGGGTCTCCGGCACCGCCGTTTTTGTCGGGGGCGGCCGGGGCACGGGCTCTCCACCGAAGGGGAGTTGGGGCTCCTGGTTGCGCGGGTGCTGTGGTGAGTGCGTCACAGTCGTGATTCCGAATGAAGGTCAACTGCTAACGAACCAGTGCATATTGCACGGAACGGCCTTGACGTAGTCCTTAACTGTGGACAGGGTGCTAGGGCAGCATGCGTATGTCTGGGACGGGTGCGAACGGGGGCGGGCGGCATGACCACGGCTCTATGTGGCGCCGCTCGGAGCGAACCCCGGAGAGCCGGGGCCCGCATATGGCTGCTCCACTGACGAGATCAGCTACTGGGGGTAGCAGCACATGACGAAGAAGACGCGAGTCCGCGTCGCGCGGATCGCCGCAGGTGCGGTCATCGCCGCGGGCGCCTCGCTCACCGCCGCCGGTGCGGCTTCGGCGGTCGGCATCGGTGTCGACCTCGGCGTTGTGTCCGCGAAGGCCGAGGTCGACGAGGGCGGTCTGGGTATCGACGCCGACATCAAGTCTCCCGACGGCGAGACGGACGGCGGTGACCTGGGCGGTGTCGACGCGGGCACGGACGCCGGTACCGACGCCGGTACGGACGCGGGCACGGACGCCGGTACCGACGCCGGGACCGACGCGGGCACGGATGCCGGTACGGACGCCGGTACGGATGCCGGTACGGACGCGGGCACGGACGCCGGTACCGACGCCGGGACCGACGCGGGCACGGATGCCGGTACGGACGCGGGCACGGATGCCGGTACGGACGCGGGCACGGACGCCGGTACCGACGCCGGGACCGACGCCGGGACCGACGCGGGCACGGACGCCGGCAACGACAACGGTGGCAACGGCAACAACGGCGGTAACGGCAACAACGGCGGCAACGGCAACGGTGGCCACCAGTCCGGTGGCAACGGCAACAACGGCGGCAACGGTAACGGCGGCAACGGTTCCTCCGGCACCTCCGGCAACGGTGGCACCTCCGGCAACGGCGGTACCACCGGTAACGCCTCCTCCGGCTCCACCACCGGCGGCGACGCCGGCACCTGCACCGTCGACCTCGACGGCGCGAAGTGCGCGGACAACACCACTCCCGACTCCGCCGGCAACCAGCCGGTCGAGCAGGGCAAGGGCAAGGACGAGCTCGCCGAGACCGGTGCCGCCGAGACCACGTTCCTGCTGGTCGGCGCCGCGACGATGATCGCCGGAGGCATCGGCTTCCGGTTCCTGCCGCGCCTGATGAACGGCCGTACGGTCGCCTAAGGGTCACCCGCGGTAACAGATACACAGATACGCACAGAGGGGCCCGGGACGCCGATCGGCATCCCGGGCCCCTCCGCGTACACGTCCGGTGCCTGCGGGCCGGCAGGCGGAGCGTGCGGCTACACGGTCTGGTGCGCCAGCAGCGCCAGCGCGCCCAGGAGCACCACCAGCAGGGCCACCAGCATCGCCGGGTTCAGCCCGGCGAACATTCCCTGCTCCTGTTCCTGCTGCAGCCGCGCACGGCTGGCCCGGCACACGGGGCAGCGGCCCTCGTTGACGGGCGCCGCGCAGTTCGCGCACACCAGTCGGTCATAGGTCATGCGCTTTCCTCCTCCCGCGCGGCGGAGCCGCATACGCTTGCTCTCCGCACAACGCTCAGGGAAACGCAACCGTTCCCCCTACCACTGTGCCAGCTCGCGCGGATTTCGGCGCGGCCCGCCGGACATCGCCTGTTCCGTCGTGCTTCGGACCCGCATCCGGCCGGTACCGTTCCGCCATAAATCGCCCATCCTCGGACGCGCGCCTGCACGCCTCAGTCCAGGTCGCGTATGGTCACGCACACCTACTCCCGGCCGACCGTGGTGCATCCGTGATCCGATTCGACAACGTCTCCAAGACCTACCCGAAGCAGAGCCGTCCCGCTCTACGGGATGTGTCTCTCGATATCGAGAAGGGCGAGTTCGTCTTCCTGGTGGGCTCATCCGGCTCCGGCAAGTCCACCTTCATGCGACTCATCCTCCGCGAGGAGCGCGCCAGCCAGGGCATGGTCCACGTCCTGGGCAAGGACCTCGCGCGCCTGTCCAACTGGAAGGTGCCGCACATGCGCCGCCAGCTGGGCACGGTGTTCCAGGACTTCAGGCTCCTCCCCAACAAGACCGTTGCGGAGAACGTGGCGTTCGCGCAGGAGGTCATCGGCAAGCCGCGCGGTGAGATCCGCAAGGCGGTGCCCCAGGTTCTCGACCTGGTCGGCCTCGGCGGCAAGGAGGACCGGATGCCCGGTGAGCTCTCCGGTGGTGAGCAGCAGCGCGTGGCGATCGCGCGGGCGTTCGTGAACCGCCCCATGCTGCTGATCGCGGACGAGCCGACCGGCAACCTCGACCCGCAGACCTCCGTCGGCATCATGAAGCTGCTGGACCGGATCAACCGGACCGGCACCACCGTGATCATGGCGACCCACGACCAGAACATCGTCGACCAGATGCGCAAGCGCGTCATCGAGCTGGAGCAGGGCCGTCTCGTACGCGACCAGGCCCGCGGCGTCTACGGCTACCAGCACTGAGCATCGAGCACTGAAAGGACGCCATGCGCGCCCAGTTCGTCCTGTCGGAGATCGGCGTCGGCCTCCGTCGCAACCTCACGATGACCTTCGCCGTCGTCGTCTCCGTCGCCCTCTCGCTCGCCCTGTTCGGCGGCGCGCTGCTCATGCGCGAGCAGGTCAGCACGATGAAGGACTACTGGTACGACAAGGTCAACGTCTCGATCTTCCTCTGCAGCAAGAGTGATGTGACCTCGACTCCCAAGTGTGCCAAGGGTGCTGTCACCAAGGAGCAGAGGGAGCAGATCGAGGACGACCTCGAGAAGATGGACGCCGTCCAGACGGTCACGCACGAGACGGCCGACGAGGCGTTCGATCACTACCAGGACCAGTTCGGCGACTCGCCCATGGCGAGCAACATCACGCCGGACCAGATGCAGGAGTCGTTCCGGGTCAAGCTCCACGACCCGAAGAAGTACAAGGTCGTCGCCACCGCCTTCGCCGGCCGTGACGGGGTGCAGTCCGTCCAGGACCAGAGAAGCATCCTGGACAACCTCTTCCAGCTGATGAACGGCATGAACGTGGCCGCCCTCTTCGTGATGGCGCTGATGCTGGTCATCGCGCTGATGCTGATCGTGAACACCGTCCGGGTGTCCGCGTTCAGCCGGCGGCGCGAGACGGGCATCATGCGGCTCGTCGGGGCCTCCGGCTTCTACATCCAGATGCCGTTCATCATGGAGGCCGCGTTCGCCGGTCTCATCGGTGGTGTTCTGGCCTGCGTGATGCTGCTGGCGGGCCGGTACTTCCTGATCGACGGCGGCCTGGCACTCCAGAGCAAGCTGAATCTGATCGACTTCATCGGCTGGGACGCGGTCTTCACCAAGCTGCCCCTGGTCCTGGCAATCGGCTTGCTGATGCCCGCCGTTGCCGCGCTCTTCGCGCTTCGCAAGTACCTCAAGGTGTGACATGCGCCCCTTGGGCGCGCGGCCAACCGGCCGTGCGCCCAGGGGGCGTTGTCCTAGACTCGGCGGCATGTCGGGCCCCACGCAGTGTTTCGGGCCCCGCGGCGTGCGCCGCGGGGCGGCTCTGACATTGGTTTTCGCGAGCGTGCTGGCCACCGGGGCGGTCACCGGTTCGCTGCCGCGCGGCAGCGCGAAGTCCGAGGCCCTCGCGACCCGTTCCGTCGCCTCCACCGTCGACCGTGACGAGGTGGCCGACGCCGCCGCGCGGGCCGTGGCCGACGGCAAGTCCGGCAAGGAGGCGGCCGAGGAGGTCGTCAGCCGCAGCGGCGACCGCTGGGGCGCGGTGTACGACGAGCGGCAGTACGAGGAGTTCGAGCAGGCCCTGGACGGCTCGTACACCGGTGTCGGGCTCGCCGCACAGCGCTCCGCCGACGGGCAGGTCGAGGTGGCCCGGGTGCAGCCCGGCGGCCCCGCCGACCGGGCCGGCATCGAGCCCGGCGACCTGCTCCGCACGATCGACGGCCACCGGGTCGACAAGCGCCCCGTCGCCGAGGTCGTCGCCCTGCTGCGCGGGGACCGTACGGAGGCTGCCGCGGGCAGCACCGTCGTCCTGGGGGTGGGGCGCGGCGCCGAGCTGCGGACCGAGACGCTGCGCCGGGCCAGGCTCACCACCGAGGCCGTGACCGTGCGGCGGATCGGACCGGACCGTTCCGCCTCCGGTTCCACCGCCTCGTCAGGGGCCGTCATGATCGAGGTCGACTCGTTCACCAGGGGCTCGGGCGCCAAGGTCCGTGACGCGGTCCGGGGCGCGCCCTCGGACGCCGGGGTGCTCCTCGATCTCCGCGGCAACTCCGGCGGACTGGTCACCGAGGCCGTCACCGCCGCCTCCGCCTTCCTGGACGGCGGCCTGGTCGCCACGTACGACGTGCACGGCGAGCAGCGTGCCCTCTACGCGCAGCCGGGCGGCGACACCGACCGGCCCCTCGTCGTCCTGGTCGACGGCGGCACGATGAGCGCCGCCGAGCTCCTCACCGGCGCACTCCAGGACCGGGGCCGCGCCGTCACCGTCGGCTCGCGGACCTTCGGCAAGGGCTCGGTCCAGATGCCGAGCAAGCTCCCGGGCGGCTCGGTGGCCGAGCTGACCGTCGGCCACTACCGCACTCCGGCGGGGCGGACGGTCGACGAACGGGGCATAACCCCGGACCTCGCGGTCGGCTCCGGGGCCGAGCAGCGGGCCGAGACAGTATTGAGTGGCCTCGGGGGTGGGTCGTAGTGCGAAAATGGCCGCACTATGGCTAAGGAAAAGGACACAGGGCGCAAGCTCATCGCGCAGAACAAGAAGGCGCGGCACGACTACCACATCCTCGACACCTACGAGTGCGGCCTCGTGCTCATGGGCACCGAGGTCAAGTCGCTGCGGCTGGGCCGGGCCTCCCTGGTGGACGGCTTCGTCCAGATCGACCGGGGCGAGGCATGGCTGCACAACATCCATGTGCCCGAGTACGTGCAGGGGACCTGGACCAACCACTCGGCCAAGCGGAAGCGCAAGCTGCTGATGCACCGGGCCGAGATCGACAAGCTGGAGTCGAAGTCGGGCGAGACGGGTCACACGATCGTGCCGCTCGCGCTGTACTTCAAGGACGGCCGGGTCAAGGTCGAGATCGCGCTCGCCAAGGGCAAGAAGGAGTACGACAAGCGGCAGACCCTCCGCGAGAAGCAGGACCTTCGGGAGACCAACCGTGCGATCTCGGCGGCGCGCAGGCGGCAGCGGAGCGCGTAGGGCGCGGCGCCACCGGGCGACGGCAGGAATAGGCTGGCATCGTCGTGCGTTGGTCACGTACGATGGCACTGCACCTCACAGCGGGTGCGCGCATTGATAAAACAACATGGGGATGATCGGTTTCGACAGCGGATGTCGAAGCAGGGGAAGCGTGTCGAGGAAGCGGCAATGATCTCGTAAACCATATGTCGCAACCAATAATCGCCAACACCAAGCGCGATTCCTTCGCCCTCGCTGCCTAAGTAGCGACTTGCGAAGTGTCAGCCCGGGGGTGATCCCGACCCGGATCCTGGCATCATCAAGGGATCTAAACTTCTAGACCCGGTCACGGGGCCTGGAAGGAAATCAAACAGTGACTGAGCCCGTCGGAGACTTGTTCGCGTGATCTCCGGGGCCGAGAAAAGCGCAGCGAACTGCACACGGAGAAGCCCTGATTCTGCACCGTTGGACGCGGGTTCGATTCCCGCCATCTCCACAATTCCCATGTGAACGAGGACCCCGTTGCCCACCGGCAGCGGGGTCCTCGTCCCTGTGCCGGTCATCGGGTCCGGGGCGTCCGGACCCCGGCCGCCGCGACGGCCAGCGCCAGCCCCGCCGCGCAGACCGGTACGACGTAACCCGTCACCTCCCCCACGTGCTCCACCATCCAGCCGCCGGTCGCCGAACCCGCCGCGATCCCGCCCAGCAGCGCGGTCACGGCCAGCGTCATGCCCTCGTTCAACTGGCCCTCCGGAGTGAGGCGTTGCACCAGCGTCATCCCGGTGACCATGGTCGGCGCCGTCGCCGCACCGGCCAGCAGCAGCGCACCGGCGAGGACGAGCAGCGAGTCGGCCGAGGAGGCGGCGAGCAGCGGCAGCGACATCAGCGCCGTCATTCCCGCCAGACAGCCCAGCAGTCGGCGCCGGATGTCCGCGGCCGGGCGCAGCGATCCGTACAGCAGCCCCGCCGCACACGATCCGGCCGCCTGGAGCGCCAGGATCGCGCCCCCGGCGTGGGCGATCGTGACGACCTCCATCGCGCCGAAGACCGCGCCGGTGGCGAGGAAGGCGGTGAGCAGCGCCGGCATGCCCCGGGTGCGGAGCGGGGAGCCTGCCTGGGTGCGGGGCGCCACCGGCGGTTCGGTGGCGCGCTGGGCGGCGAAGATCAGCACGCCGGTCATCAGCAGGATCGCCCCGACGAGTGTTCCGGCCTCCGGGAACAGCGCCGCGCACAGCAGTGCGGCGAGGGCCGGGCCGAGCATGAAACAGAGTTCGTCCGCGGCCTGTTCGAAGGAGTTCGCGGTGTGCAGGGCGGCCGGGTCGCCCCGGTGCAGGTGGGCCCAGCGGGCCCGGGACATCCCACCGGTGTTGGGGGTGGTGGCGGTCGCGGCGTAGGAGGCGAAGAGGGTCCAGGCCGGGGCGTCGTAGCGCACGCAGAGCAGCAGGGCGATCGAGCCGAGCGCGGCGATCGCGGTGGCGGGCACCGCGACCCTGGCCTGCCCGTACCGGTCGACGAGCCGGGCCGTCCAGGGGGCGACCACCGCCGTGGCGGCGAGGCCGGTCGCGGTGACGGCTCCGGCCAGGGCGTACGAGCCGCGCGACCCGGCGATCATGATGACCGCGCTGACGCTGAACATGCCCATGGGCAGCCGGGCGAGGAGATTGCCCGCGGTGAAGGCGCGGGCGCCCGGAGTGGCGAGCAGCCTGCGGTACGGGTTGGTGGACGCCCGCCGGGCGGGGGCGGTGCGCGGGGCGATGACCAGCAGGTCACCGGAGACGGCGAACAGGGGGCCGGTGGCGGGGGTTCTCTCGTACGGCATGGGCCAAGCCTCGGGGCGCACGGTCCCCGCGGTCCAACACCTTCTCCGTAGCGATTGACGCATCTGTGTTGTAAATTCCGGTGTGGCCTCCTCCGCTGCCGATCCGGGCACCCAGACGCGTACCGCCCATACCCACACCGACCCCCGGCTGCTCCGCGCCTTCGTCGCGGTGGCCGAGGAACTGCACTTCACCCGCGCCGCCGCCCGGCTCTACATCGCCCAGCAGGCGCTGAGCCGCGACATCCGCAGGCTGGAGCGCGAACTGGGCGCGGAGCTGTTCGTACGGACCACCCGGCAGGTCGCCCTCACCTCCGACGGCGAACGGCTCCTGCCGTACGCGCGACGGGTGCTGGACGCGCACGCCGATCTCGCCGCCGCCTTCGCCGACCCCGCGGCCCGGCCGCTCTTCGTCGACCTCAACACCGACGGCATGGCGGCCGCCCGGGTGCTCGCCCGCGCCCGGGAACTGGCCCCGGCGTGCGAGCTCATGGCGCGCTTCGAGAGCGGCCTGACCTGGGCCGCGGGCGAGATCCTCGCCGGGCGGCTCGATGTCTCCTTCGGCCGCGCCGCCGGACTCGACCCCGCGGTACGGGCCCGGCTGGGCATGCAGCCGGTGCGGTACGAGCCGATGGCCGTACTGCTCCCCGACGACCACCCGCTCGCCGCGCGCGAGGCCGTCGCGCTCGACGACCTGGCCGGGGAGACCGTCTACGCGGGCGACGGGAACGCGCGCACGAAGGAGTGGACGGACTTCGCCCGGTTGCTCTTCGCCGAGTGGGGCATCGAACTGGCGCCGCCCGTCCCGCTCGCGATAGGCGTGGCCGAGTTCCAGCGGGTCATGGCCAAGGACCGGAACCCGGTGCTCGCCGTGGTCGACTTCCCTCCGATGCCGGGCACCGTGGTGCGTCCGCTGGTCCGGCCCGTACCGCTCTCGCCGCTCCTGCTGGTCTGGCGCAAGGGGCTGCGCCACCCCGGCCTCGACGCCCTGCGTGAGGCCGCGGCCCGGCTGGGGGCCGAGGAGGGCTGGATGGTGCGTCCGCACGGCAGCTGGCTACCCGGGCCCGACGCGTCCCTGATGCTGAGGCCCGCCTGAGCGCGACCGCCGGTCAACGGCCGGGGGACCGTCACCCGCGCGGTATACCTTCGCCGGACCGGATGGCGCCGTACCTGTGCTTCGCCGGACCGGATTGCGCCGTACCCGTGCCCGGAAAGCCGCTGCTCAGCTGCGCCGGATCATGCTCATGACCGCCCGGTGCCGGCCGACGTAACGGGTGGGAAATACGGGTGAACCAGTCCCGTCACGCATCATTGGCAAGCTCGCCCCTCGGCATCATCGGGCAGCAGCGGACGAGAGCCGGGAAGACCACATGCACGAGGACGAACAGCACGGGCCCCTCACGGGCTTCACCGTCGGGGTCACCGCCGCACGGCGCGCGGAGGAGTTCGGCGCGCTGCTGGAACGACGGGGCGCCACGGTCCTGCATGCGCCCGCCCTGCGGATCGTGCCGCTCGCCGACGACGGCGAACTCCTCGCCGTCACCCGGGGAATCATCGACTCCGTCCCCGACGTCGTGGTCGTCACCACCGCGGTCGGCTTCCGCGGCTGGATCGAGGCCGCCGAGGGCTGGGGCCTCGGTGACCGGCTGTCGGCAGCCCTGGGCGGCGCCGAACTGCTGGCCCGCGGCCCCAAGGTCAAGGGTGCCGTCCGGGCCGCCGGGCTGACCGAGGCGTGGTCACCCGCCTCCGAGTCCATGGCCGAGGTACTGGACCGGCTCCTGGACGAGGGCGTGGCGGGCCGCCGCATCGCCCTCCAACTGCACGGCGAACCCCTCCCCGGCTTCATCGAGTCGCTGCGCGCCGCGGGCGCCGAGGTCCTCGCCGTACCCGTCTACCGCTGGACGGACCCCGAGGACATCGCCCCGCTCGACCGGCTGCTCGACACCACCCTCGCCCGGGGCCTGGACGCCCTCACCTTCACCAGCGCCCCGGCCGCCGCCTCACTGCTCGGCCGGGCCGAGAAACGCGGGCTGCTCCCGGAACTCCTGAGCGCGCTGCGCGACGACGTCCTGGTGGCCTGCGTCGGACCGGTCACCGCCCTGCCACTGCGGGCCCGCGGCATCGGCACCGTCCAGCCGGAACGCTTCCGGCTCGCCCCGCTCGTCCAGCTGCTGTGCCAGGAACTGCCCGCCAGGGCCCCCGCGTTGCCGGTCGCCGGACACCGGGTCGAGATCCGGGGCCATGTCGTGATCGTCGACGGCGAGCCGCGCCCGGTGCCGCCCGCCGGTATGGCGCTGCTGCACACCCTGGCCCGCCGGCCGGGCTGGGTGGTGGCCCGCGCCGACCTGCTGCGCGCACTGCCCGGCGGCGGCACCGACGAGCACGCGGTGGAGACGGCCATGGCGCGGCTGCGTACGGCACTGGGCGCACCCCGGCTCATCCAGACGGTCGTCAAACGCGGCTACCGGCTGGCGCTGGACCCGGCGGCGGACGGCGAGGACTGCTAGCTGGGGCCGTGCTGCCCATCTTGCTGCCGGTCTCGTTGTCAGTCCCGTTTGTTAGAACGGGGACAGACAGGAAAGACCGGTGGAAGGGGGTCCCGTGGGTACCTGGGGCAGCGGGAATTTCGACAGTGACGCGGCTGCGGATCATCTGTCGGGCATCACGGGACGGCTCGTCTCGGAGATCGAGGAGGCGATGGCCGGCGATCCGGTCGGACTGGAGCCCGACGAGTACTACGGCGTCACCGTGCCGTGCAACGTCGAGTTGCTGTGCCTGATCGTGGAGCAGAACCACGTCGGCGCGAGCGTTCCGGAGCCGGCGGTGGTCGAGGGCTGGAAGAAGACGTTCATGGACGTGTGGGAGCGGACCATCGACGGCCTGGAGCCCAAGCAGGAGTACAAGGAGGACAGACGCGCGGAGCTGATCCGCACCTTCGACCGGCTGGCGGCCCTGGCGGAGCAGGAGCACGCGGCGCACTGAGGGGGCGCGGGGCAGGCGCGGGGCCGGAACCGTACCGGGATAACGTGCCGGGATGATCCATGACAGCCACCGGCTCGACGCGGAGGTACGACTCCGTCCCGTCGCCCCGGCCGACGCCGCCTCCCTCGCCGTCTCACTGACCCGCAGCCGCGCGTACATGCAGCCCTGGGAGCCCGTGCGGCCCGACTTCTTCTACACCGAGCAGGGGCAGCGGGAGCGGCTGGCCGGGCTGCTCGCGGACCGCGAAGCGGGGCGGGCGATGTCGTGGGTGCTCGCCGACGAGGAGGACCGCGCGATCGGCGCGTTCAACCTGAACGGCATTGTGCTGGGCCCGTTCCGCAGCGGGACGCTCGGTTACTGGGTCGATGCCGAGTACGCGGGCCGTGGTCTGGCCACGGCCGCCGTGCAGCGGATCTGCGAGGTGGCCAGGGACGGGCTGCGCCTGCACCGGGTCGAGGCGGGGACGGTGCTGGACAACGCCGCCTCGCAGCGGGTGCTCGCCAAGTGCGGCTTCGAGCAGTTCGGGATGGCCCCGCGCTACCTCCACATCAACGGCGAATGGCGCGACCACTGCCTGTTCCAGCGGATCCTGCACGACGGCCCGCCGACGGGCTGAACGACGGGCCGGGGGCGCCACCGGCCGGGGGCGGCTGAACGACGGGTCTGGGGGCGGACGGCTATCGGCCGGGGGCGGACAGCCGCCGGACCCCATGGGCGGTCACCGGGCACCCCCGGCACGCACCCGCACATGGCGGTGCCCGTCCAGCGGCCACGGCGGTCGCGCCGGAAGCACCTCCACGAAGCCGTATCCGCTCTTCTCCGCGACCCGGCAGGACGCCTCGTTGTCCAGCCGGTGCAGCAGCTCCAGCCGCATAAGCCCGTCACCGGCGAACGCCTCGAACGCCCAGTCGCCGAGCGCCTCCAGCGCCAGCGCTGCGACCCCGCGGCCGCGGGCGGGCGCCGCCGTCCAGTAGCCGACCTCCGCGCTGCCGGAGCCCGGTGCGGGGTACTTGAGCGCCACATTGCCGACCGGTTCGCCGCCGAGATCGCGGTCCACCACCGCGAAGCTGAAGCGGCTGCCGGACTCCCGGCCCTCCTGCTGCACCCGCAGCCACTGCTCCGCCCCCGCCTCGTCCGTGACCTGCGTCCGCAGCATGGCGCGCATCCCGGGATCGCGGTACGCCTCGATCAGTGCCGGGACGTCCTCGGGCAGCCAGGGCCGGAGCAGGAGCGGGCCGGCCGAGAGGGTGGTGGTGACGGGATCGCCGTTCATCCGGACACCGTACGGCCCCGCCCACCTGGAGTACGCCACGGCCCCGTGCGCGACGACCCGTGGGGCGGCAGGGGTTCCGGGCGGGCCCCGCGAGGGGCACCCTGGGGGAGACCCGACCGGTGACCCGAGGCGGTGACATGCGCATGGCGGCCGGCAAGAGCTCCTGCGACTGGCGGTTCGACTCCGGTCGGCCCTGCCTCGACCTGGTGGCGACCGGGATCGGAACCACCGGCGCATGTGAACTGCTCGACTGCGCCGAGCGGCTCGCCGACTGGCTGGTCGCCGCCGGACTCGTACCGGGCGGCACCCGTCTCGATGTCGTGGATGAGACCTGGGTGGTGCGCTTCCGGCAGTTGCGGACCGGCGTCGACCGGCTGCTGACGGCCGAGCTCGGCGGTCGCGGTGCCGGGAGCGCCCTGGAACGGGTCAACGCGCTCGCCGCCGAGGCACCACCGGGCCTGCGGGCCGTGCGCGGCAGGAACGGCAAGCTGGTACGGACGCTGAGCGCCGATCCCGAGTGCGGGGCACTGCTGGCCGCCGTCGCCCGCGACGCGGTGGAACTCCTCACCGACCCCGTGGCGCGAGCCGGACTGCGCCGCTGCGAGGCCGACAACTGTCGCCGCGTCTACCTGGACACCTCGCGCGGACGCCGGCGCCGCTGGTGCTCCGGCGAGGTCTGCGGGAACCGGGAGCGGGTTGCCCGGCACCGGCGCCGGGCGGCGGCCGTGGCGATGCCGGACACAGCGGTCGCGGTGCCGGACACGGCCGCCGCGGTGCGGGACGCGGCCGTACCGACGCCGGACGCGGCCGTGCCGTAAGGAAACCTGGGGCCGGTTTGAACGGATCGCGGCCCGCCCCCGTATTCGATGACCGAGGAGCTCCACAGGGTCTCGACCGGGAGGTACGGGTGCGCAAGGATGCGGCCGTGGCCGAGGATCGTCCGCACAGGGCTCGACATCGCGGCGAGCCACCCCCGTCCACGTACGCGTCCACGTCCCAGCCCCCACCCCCGTCCACGTCCTCGTCGCCCTCCGCAGTCCCGGACGAGGAGCTGATGCGGGCGCTCTACCGCGAGCATGCCGGGCCCCTGTTCGCGTACGTGCTCCGCCTGGTCGCCGGTGACCGGCAGCGCGCCGAGGACGTGGTGCAGGAAACGCTCATCCGCGCCTGGAAGAACGCCGGGCGGCTCGGCGGCGCCACCGGATCGGTCCGCCCCTGGCTGGTGACGGTAGCCCGGCGCATCGTCATCGACGGCCACCGCAGCCGGCAGGCCCGGCCGCCCGAGGTCGATCCGGCACCGCTGGAGGCCGTTCCCGCAGAGGACGAGATGGAAAAGGCGCTGTGGCTGATGACGCTCTCCGACGCCCTCGATGATCTGACCCCCGCGCACCGGGAGGCCCTCGTCGAGACCTACTTCAAGGGCCGCACGGTCAGCGAGGCGGCCGAAGTGCTGGGTATCCCGAGCGGGACGGTACGGTCCCGGGTCTTCTACGCACTGCGCTCGATGAAGCTGGCACTGGAGGAGAGGGGGATCACGGCATGAACGACGACCACGAGTGGGAGCCCTTCGGACTCAGGCCGACCAACCCCTCCCGCCTCAGCGATCCCTCCCGCCCCAGCGATCCCTCCCGCCCCAGCGGCTTCTCCCACCCCGGCGGATCTTCCCACCCCAGCGGCCCCCGGAGCCTCAGCGATCCCTCCCGCCTCAGCGATCCCGGGCACGACGCCGTCGGTGCGTACCTCCTCGGTGTCCTCGACGACGCCGAGGCGTCCGCCTTCGAGGCGCACCTGGCCGACTGCGACCTCTGCGCCGCCCGGCTCGACGAGCTCACCGGCCTGGAACCCGTGCTGGCGACGGTCTCCGGGTTCCCGGCCGCGCGACCCGGCGCCGGCCCCGTCCGGTACGTACCGGGGGAGCCCGGCCCCCGCGTGCTGGAGCGACTGGTCCACGAGGTGGCGGCCGGGCGGGCCCGGCGCAGGCGCCGCTCCATGTTCCTGGTGGCGGCGGCAGCGGCGCTGATCATCGGCGGCCCGGTGGTCGCGGTCATGGCGAGCGGCGACGACGGCCCGCCGACGCGGGCGGCCGGCCCGTACCCCACCGGCCCCGCCGAGGACGCCTTCGCGGAGCGGGCGCGGGCCACCGACCCCGTCACCGGGGTCGACGCCACGATCGGCATGGCGGAGAAGCCCTGGGGCACCAGCACCGTACTGGAGCTCAGGAATGTCACGGGCCCGCAGAAATGCCGGCTGATCGCGGTGTCGAAGGCCGGCGAGGAGGAGGTCGTCACCTCCTGGTCCGTACCGGAGTGGGGATACGGCATCGAGGACTCCCCGTACCCGGGCGCGAAATACCCGCTCCGTGTCCACGGCGGCGCGGCCATGGACCGGGGCGACATCGACCATTTCGAGGTGCGCACGTTCGGGGGCAGGCGACTGGTGGAGATCGATGCCTGACCGAGATCCCCGGCGGACCATTTCGATATGCGTGGCAGGTGCGCCGCGGGTCCCCTTTCGCATAGGGTTGACGGCTGCCCAATGCACGTCAGAAGGGGGCCTCGGTGGCCGCGCAGGATGCCGCTGTCGATTCGTTGCGGGACCGGGAAATCGGTGTCGAGCAGGAACATCTCGACCGTGTTTATCACCGCCTTGAGGAGAAGATCCACGAGGCGGAATTTCTCATGAACGACGCCGTCAAGCGCGGCCAGGTCGGTACCCCGGGCGCGCTCGCCGAGCGCGATGCCCAGGTGTTCCGGGCCGGAATCCATCTCAACCGGCTGAACAGCGAGTTCGAGGACTTCCTCTTCGGGAGGATCGATCTGCTGCTCGGCAAGGACGGCGAACGCGGCCCGGACGGCGCGTACACCTCCGTCGAACCGGCCGACGACGCGGTACGCGCCGACCGTGCGGCCGATATCGCGGAGACGCTGCACATCGGCCGGATCGGGGTCCTCGACTCCGACTACGCACCGCTGGTCATCGACTGGCGCGCACCGGCCGCCGCACCGTTCTACCGGTCGACGCCGAAGGAGCCCGGCAGGGTCGTACGCCGCCGGGTCATCCGCTCCAAGGGCCGCAAGGTCCTCGGGGTCGAGGACGACCTGATGCGCCCCGAGCTGACCGCGTACCTGGGCGGCGACACGCTGCCCGTCATCGGCGACGGCGCCCTGATGGCGGCGCTCGGCCAGGCCCGCAGCCACACCATGCGGGACATCGTCTCCTCCATCCAGGCCGAACAGGACCTGGTGATCCGGGCCCCCGCCGCCTCGGTCACCGAGGTCTCCGGCGGCCCCGGCACCGGCAAGACCGCCGTCGCCCTGCACCGCGCCGCGTATCTCCTCTACCAGGACCGGCGGCGTTACGCGGGCGGCATCCTCGTCGTATCGCCGACCCCGCTCCTGGTCGCGTACACCGAAGGTGTGCTGCCCTCGCTGGGCGAGGAGGGGCAGGTCGCGATCCGCGCGGTCGGCTCGCTCTCCGACGAGGCGGCCGGCGTCGAGGGCGCCACCACCTACGACGAACCCGCCGTCGCCCGGATCAAGGGCTCCTCGCGGATGCTCCAGGTGCTGCGCAGGGCGTCCCGCGGCGCGCTGGAACAGCCCGGCACCCCCCGTACAGCGGCGGACCGGGACGGCCAGCTGTCCTTCGGCGAAGGACCGGAGGGACCGGAAGGACCGGAAGGGGCCCCGGTCACCCCCACCCGGCTGCGGGTCGTCGCGTTCGGCGCCCGCGTCGAGCTGAACGCCGACGAACTGCACCGCATCCGGCAGTCCGTCCTCGGCGGCACCGCACCGGTCAACCTGCTGCGCCCGCGCGCCCGCAGACTGCTCCTGGACGCCCTGTGGAACAAGTCCTCGGGCCGGGGCCGCTACACCGACCCCGAACTCGCCGCCGAACTGCGCTCCTCCTTCGACGAGGACGTCTCCACCGAGACGGTCTTCCTCGACTTCCTGAACGCCTGGTGGCCCGAGCTCACCCCGCGCGGGGTGCTTGCCGCGATGGCCGACGAGAAGCGGCTCGGACGCTGGGCCCGCCGGGTCCTCAACCAGGGCGAGGTACGCCGCTTCGCCCGCTCCCTGAAGCGGCTCGACCGTGAGGGGAACGGGCCGCTGTCCGTGCACGACGTGGCCATCCTCGACGAGCTGCAGACGCTGCTGGGCACACCGCACCGGCCGAAGAAGAAGCGCGAACTCGACCCGCTGGACCAGCTCTCCGGTCTGGAGGAGCTGATGCCGCAGCGCGAGGAGACCCAGCGCGAGCGTGCCGAGCGGCTGGCGGCGGAGCGTACGGAGTACGCGCATGTCATCGTCGACGAGGCGCAGGACCTCACGCCCATGCAGTGGCGGATGGTCGGCCGCCGCGGCAGACACGCCACCTGGACGATCGTCGGGGACCCGGCGCAGTCCTCCTGGTCCGATCCGGACGAGGCCGTCCGCGCGCGCGACGAGGCGCTCGGCAACCGGCCGCGCCGCCGCTTCACCCTCACGGTCAACTACCGCAACCCGGCGGAGATCGCCGAGCTGGCCTCGAAGGTCCTGGCGCTGGCGATGCCCGGGATGGAGTCGCCGTCCGCGGTCCGCTCCACCGGTGTGAAGCCGCGCTTCGAGACCGTACGGGACGGCGATCTGGCCGCCTCGGTGCGCGAGGAGGCGCGGCGGCTGCTCGCCGAGGTCGACGGCACGGTGGGTGTGGTCGTCGCGATGAACCGCCGGGCACAGGCCCGCGCCTGGCTCGCCGAGCTCGGCGAGCGGGTGGTGGCGCTGGGCAGCCTGGAGGCGAAGGGCCTGGAGTACGACGCCACGGTGGTCGTCTCGCCCGCGGAGATCGCGGACGAGTCCCCGGCCGGCCTGCGGGTGCTGTACGTGGCGTTGACGCGTGCGACGCAGCAGCTCACGGTGGTCTCGGGGGAGCGGGACCTGCCCGACGAGGCCGGTGTCCCGGACCTGCTGAGGGACTGACACGGGGCGGGCGGAGCCGGCGAGGACCGCGGGCGGAACTGATTTCCGGGTCAACTTGTGCTGTGGGGAATCACTTCTTCGGGGTCTTTGTTAGCCTGGTGTCGGCACCGGCTCGATCCAAGCCCCCGGGCCCAACCTTCGTCGCTACGAGCGACCACTTGCCGCGAGGCGAGCATGGCGGGTCGGTGCCGTTCGACCAAGAAGACGGACCCGCGTCACCTTCCGGTGGCGCGGGTCCGTTCTTGTTTCCGGAGCCTGTTCCTCTGCACGGGGCCGCACGGGCGGTACGGGCGCCCCCGCCCGCGGGCGTAGACGCGGACGTGGCCGATACCGAATCGGGCCTGGACCGCTCGGGGGTTCCGCTGCAGCGGTCATATCTCGTATGGTGGAAACAATTTTCCGAACAGTGGCAGTCATTACCGGCTACCGGCCAGTAGGTGCGACGATCGGGAAGCGTGTCCGAGGTGAGCGCCCCGGTCGCGCGGCAATGAAGCTAAGGAAAGCGAAGGACTCGGCCATGGCAACGGCGCCCAGCGTCTCGTACTCGATGACGGTCAGGCTGGAGGTGCCCGCGAGCGGCACAGCGGTCTCCCAGCTCACCACGGCCGTGGAGTCCTCCGGCGGATCGGTCACCGGCCTCGACGTGACCGCCTCCGGTCACGAGAAGCTGCGGATCGACGTCACCATCGCGGCCACCTCCACCTCGCACGCCGACGAGATCGTCGAGGGCCTGCGCGCCATCGAGGGCGTCGTCCTGGGCAAGGTCTCCGACCGTACGTTCCTGATGCACCTCGGCGGCAAGATCGAGATGGCGTCCAAGCACCCCATCCGCAACCGTGACGATCTCTCGATGATCTACACCCCGGGCGTGGCCCGGGTCTGCATGGCGATCGCCGAGAACCCCGAGGACGCACGCCGCCTCACCATCAAGCGCAACTCCGTCGCAGTTGTGACGGACGGCTCCGCCGTGCTCGGCCTCGGCAACATCGGCCCGAAGGCCGCCCTCCCGGTGATGGAGGGCAAGGCGGCCCTCTTCAAGCGGTTCGCCGGCATCGACGCCTGGCCGATCTGCCTGGACACCCAGGACAGCGACGCCATCGTCGAGATCGTCAAGGCGATCGCTCCCGGCTTCGCGGGCATCAACCTGGAGGACATCTCCGCACCCCGCTGCTTCGAGATCGAGGCACGGCTGCGCGAGGCCCTGGACATCCCGGTCTTCCACGACGACCAGCACGGCACCGCGATCGTCGTGCTGGCCGCGCTGACCAACGCACTGCGCGTGGTGGGCAAGGGAATCGGGGACGTACGGGTCGTCATGTCCGGCGCCGGAGCGGCCGGTACGGCCATCCTGAAGCTCCTCATCGCCGCCGGCGTCAAGCACGCCGTCGTCGCCGACATCCACGGTGTGGTGCACGCCGGCCGCGAGGACCTCGTCTCCGCCGACGCCGACTCGCCGCTGCGCTGGATCGCCGACAACACCAACCCGGAGTCCGTCACCGGCACCCTCAAGCAGGCGGTCGTGGGCGCCGACGTCTTCATCGGCGTCTCCGCCCCGAACGTGCTGGACGGCGCCGATGTCGCGGCCATGGCCGAGGGTGCGATCGTGTTCGCGCTCGCGAACCCGGACCCCGAGGTGGACCCGGCAATCGCACGCCAGACGGCGGCAGTTGTCGCCACCGGGCGCTCCGACTTCCCGAACCAGATCAACAACGTGCTGGTCTTCCCGGGTGTCTTCCGCGGTCTGCTGGACGCCCAGTCCCGCACCGTCAACACGGACATGATGCTCGCTGCGGCCGGCGCCCTCGCCGATGTGGTCGCCGAGGACGAGCTGAACGCGAACTACATCATCCCGTCGGTCTTCAACGACCGGGTCGCGGGCGCGGTCGCCGGCGCCGTCCGGGACGCCGCGAAGGCGGCCGGTGGTGCCGTGGCGCCCTCGGGCGACCTCGGCTGACCCGGCTCCGCCCCCAGGACCCGGCACGGCTCCTGCCGGCGCCGTCCGCACCGGCGGCGCCCCATGTCCGTCCGGCCTACGGCGCGTCGCGGGTCGCGGCGCCCCAAACGCCCCTTTAGGGTGGGCGGGCGGCGCGTCCCGCTCAAGCCTCGCATCCACTGCGGAACGCTTTCGGGGAGTCGACGGAACGTCACCACGAGGAGGCGGTGGCGCTTTTCGTGTGACTCCGGAGGGTGCCGGATTGGCGTTACCGCCGCAGGTGGGGGCAGGATGCGTAATCGGGCGCGAGGGTCTGACGACAGACCCGGGTCCGGGGACTGTCCGAGGGCCCTGGCAGCATCGGCTTCGATCTCACGCCTCACAGGCAAGAAGAACACGGGAGTAACAACATGAACCGCAGTGAGCTGGTGGCCGCCCTGGCCGACCGCGCCGAGGTGACTCGCAAGGACGCCGACGCCGTGCTGGCCGCGCTCGCCGAGACCGTCGGTGAGATCGTCGCCAAGGGCGACGAGAAGGTCACCATCCCCGGCTTCCTGACCTTCGAGCGCACCCACCGTGCCGCTCGCACCGCTCGTAACCCGCAGACCGGCGACCCGATCAACATCCCGGCCGGCTACAGCGTGAAGGTCTCCGCGGGCTCCAAGCTCAAGGAAGCCGCCAAGGGCAAGTAAGCCCCACAGGCGCACCGAAGGGCGGTCACCCCACCAGGGTGACCGCCCTTCGGTGTACCGGCCCGAGAGGCCCCGTTCTGGGCCTCTACGGCCCGGTATCGAGGGACCGGGACCCGGGAACGACGGAACGGGGGCCCGGGGCAGCGCCCCGAACCCCCGTCAGCAGCCGTCCGGCGCCCGGTCTCAGACCAGCGCCCCGCCCGGCAGCTCGACCTTCGCGCCCAGCTTCTCCAGCTTCTCCATGAAGTTCTCGTAGCCGCGGTTGATCAGGTCGATGCCGTGCACCCGCGACGTGCCCTGCGCCGCCAGCGCGGCGATCAGGTACGAGAAACCGCCGCGCAGGTCCGGGATGACCAGGTCCGCGCCCTGCAGCCGCGTCGGCCCGGACACGACCGCCGAGTGCAGGAAGTTGCGCTGGCCGAAGCGGCAGTCGGAGCCGCCCAGGCACTCGCGGTAGAGCTGGATGTGCGCGCCCATCTGGTTGAGCGCGGAGGTGAATCCGAGCCGCGACTCGTACACCGTCTCGTGGACGATGGACAGGCCCGTGGCCTGCGTCAGGGCCACCACCAGCGGCTGCTGCCAGTCGGTCTGGAAACCGGGGTGCACGTCCGTCTCCAGGGCGATGGCGTTCAGCGCGCCGCCCGGGTGCCAGAAGCGGATGCCCTCGTCGTCGATCTCGAAGGCGCCGCCGACCCGGCGGAAGGTGTTGAGGAACGTCATCATCGAGCGCTGCTGTGCGCCCCGTACGTAGATGTTGCCCTCGGTGGCCAGCGCCGCGGACGCCCAGGAGGCCGCCTCCAGGCGGTCCGGGATCGCCCGGTGCGTATAACCGTCCAGCCGGTCGACACCCGTGATCCGGATCGTCCGGTCGGTGTCCATCGAGATGATCGCGCCCATCTTCTGCAGCACGCAGATGAGGTCCTCGATCTCCGGCTCCACGGCCGCGTTGGACAGCTCGGTGACACCCTCGGCGAGCACGGCCGTCAGCAGCACCTGCTCGGTGGAGCCCACCGAGGGGTACGGCAGCCGGATCTTCGTGCCGCGCAGCCGCTGCGGGGCCTCCAGGTACTGGCCGTCCGCCCGCTTCTCGATGGTCGCGCCGAACTGCCGCAGCACGTCGAAGTGGAAGTCGATCGGCCGGCCGCCGATGTCGCAGCCGCCGAGCCCCGGGATGAACGCGTGGCCGAGCCGGTGCAGCAGCGGGCCGCAGAAGAGGATCGGGATGCGCGACGAGCCCGCGTGGGCGTCGATGTCGGCGACGTTGGCGCTCTCCACATGGGTCGGGTCCAGGATCAGCTCGCCCGGTTCGTCACCGGGCCGGACCGTCACACCGTGCAGCTGAAGCAGCCCCCGGACCACCCGCACGTCGCGGATGTCGGGCACATTGCGCAGCCGGCTGGGCCCGCTGCCGAGCAGCGCGGCGACCATCGCCTTCGGCACCAGGTTCTTGGCGCCTCTGACGCGGATCTCGCCCTCCAGCGGGGTTCCGCCGTGGACAAGCAGGACATCGTCTGTGCCGGTCATGAATCTCGCGTTCCGGAGTGGTCGGGCAGGGGGCCAAACGAAAGAGTAATGGCCCACCGCCCCCGTTCCGTAAGAGAACAGGGGGTGTACGAACGTCATGAATCCGCCACAACACGCTCTGCTTCCCCGGTCTTGCGGAGGGTTACCGTCCGCTAGGCCCTCCGGATGGCGCGCTCCCCGTGCCCCCGTGCGCCCTGAGCTGCGCTGCGGCCCACCCGATGACCGGGCGGTCCACTTGGTCCCCGCGGCGGGCGGAGATGCGGGATCATTTCTGCCATGACCGAGGTGTCCTCGCTCACAGGGCGACTGCTCGTGGCCACACCCGCGCTCGCGGATCCGAATTTCGACCGCGCGGTGGTGCTGCTCCTCGACCACGACGAGGAGGGCTCACTCGGCGTGGTCCTGAACCGGCCGACCCCGGTGGGCGTCGGTGACATCCTCACGCCCTGGGCCGGCCTGGCCGGTGAGCCGGACGTCGTCTTCCAGGGCGGCCCGGTCTCGCTCGACTCGGCGCTCGGGGTGGCCGTGATCCCCGGTGACGAGGGGCCGCTCGGCTGGCGCCGGGTGTACGGGGCGATCGGTCTGGTGGACCTGGAGGCGCCGCCGGAGCTGCTGGCCGCGGCGCTCGGCTCGCTGCGGATCTTCGCCGGGTACGCGGGCTGGGGACCCGGACAGCTGGAGACCGAACTGACCGAGGGCGCCTGGTACGTGGTCGAGTCCGAACCCGGGGACGTCTCCTCCCCGCGTCCGGAACACCTCTGGCGCGCGGTCCTGCGCCGTCAGCGCAGCGAACTGGCGATGATCGCCACGTATCCGGACGACCCTTCGCTGAACTGAAGCTCCCGGCTGTCGGTACCCTTGGCGGTTATGAGCACTCTTGAGCCCGAGCGCGGGGCAGGTACCGGAACCCTCGTGGAGCCGACGCCGCAGGTGTCGAACGGCGACGGCGACCACGAGCGCTACGCCCATTACGTCCAGAAGGACAAGATCATGGCGAGTGCCCTGGAGGGCACCCCCGTGGTCGCACTGTGCGGGAAGGTCTGGGTACCGGGGCGCGACCCCAAGAAGTACCCGGTCTGTCCCATGTGCAAGGAGATCTACGAGTCCATGGGCGCCGGTGGCGACAAGGACAAGGGCAAGGGCGGCAAGGACAAGAAGTAGTCCGGAGCCGTCCGGCGATCATTGCTTCGGGCCCCCGGGGCGCGCGTTCGACGCGCGCCCCGGGGGCCCTCTGCGTTGCACGGGCTGCTCCACCGGGTCACAGAGTGGTAGAGACCACTTGTCGGCGTCTGTGGGCGCACCTACTCTCCTGCCAGTTGTGCGGAACGAAACGTGTGTTGCGCATGTTGCAACGCCTATCGGTAGGGGGTTCCAGGATGAAGCTGTCTGCCCGAATTGCCGCCCCGGTCGCGGCGCTTGTGCTGGCGGGTCTCACCGCCACCGCCTGTGCGCCGCAGACCTCCGACACCGGAGCCGAGGGGGACGAGAAGACCGGCACGCTGCGTGTCTGGCTGTTCCAGGAGGTCGGCAACAAGCCCAAGGAGCAGGTCGTCGACGCGGCGGTCGCCGACTTCGAGAAGGCCCACAAGGGTGCGAAGGCCGAGATCGAGTACATACCGGTCGACACCCGGGCGCAGCGCATCAAGGCAGCGTTCAACGACCCCAAGAGCGCCCCGGACCTCATCGAGTACGGCAACACCGACACCGCCGGATACGTCAAGGACGGCGGACTGGCCGATGTGAGCGCCGAGTTCGCCGCCTGGGACGAGGCCAAGGACACCGACCCGACCGCCAAGCAGTCCGTGACGGTCGGCGGCAAGATCTACGGAGCCCCGCTCTTCGTCGGCGTACGGGCGCTGTACTACCGCACGGACGTCTTCGAGGAGCTGGGGATCGAGGCCCCCAAGTCCCAGGCCGAGCTGATCTCCACCGCGAAGAAGATCCACAAGAAGAAGCCGGACCTGTACGGGCTCGCGGTCGGCGGGGCGTACACCTACGGCGCGATGCCGTTCATCTGGGCGGGCGGCGGCGAACTCGCCGACGAGAACGGCGGTACGTACAAGGCGGCCATCAACAGCGACCAGGCCCGCAAGGGCATCGAGGCCTACACCTCGCTCTTCGGCGACGACAACTGCCCGGCCGCCAAGTGCGCGGCCATGGGCGGCAACGCGACCGTCACCGCTTTCGCCTCCGGCAAGGCCGCCATGGCGATCGGCGGCGACTTCAGCCACGCGGCCGTCGAGGCGGGCTCGGTGAGGGGCAAGTACGCGGTGGTGCCGCTGCCCGGCCTCGCCGCGGGCTCCGTGGCCCCCGCGTTCGCGGGCGGGAACAACATCGGCGTACTGAAGAGCAGTTCGCACCGCACCCTTGCCGGGGACCTGATGAAGTCGCTGACCGGCAAGCAGACCCAGACGAAGATGTTCGACGCGATGGGCTTCCTGCCGACGTACACCGACGTACGGGCCGCGGCCGCGAAGAAGGAGCCGTTCGTCGAGCCGTTCGTCAAGACGCTCGGGGCGGGCGCGAAGTTCGTCCCGGCCTCGCCGGGCTGGGGCCGGATAGACTCCTCGCTGATCCTGCCGACGATGTTCCAGGAGATCGTCAGCGGCCGCAAGGACGTGGCGAAGGCCTCGGACGACGCGGCGAAGAAGATGGACGCGGCGTTCGCCGACGCGGGCTGATCATGACCGCGAACAGTACGGCGTACAAAGCGCCCGGCACGTCCCAAGCGGGCGGCACCTCCGCCCGCCCGCTCCGGCGCCGCCGCCCGGCCTCGCCCGCGCGCCGCTCCGGCTGGACCCCCTGGCTCTACCTCCTGCCCGCACTCGTCCTGCTCGGCGGGCTGCTCGTCTACCCGATCTACCAACTCGGCCTGATCTCCTTCCTGGAGTACACCCAGGCCCAGGTCAGCGGCGGTGAACCGACCACCTTCCAGGGCTTCGGGAACTACGCGACGCTCTTCGGCGACAGCCAGTTCTGGCAGGTGCTCCTGGCGACCGTGGTCTTCGCCGCCACCTGCGTACTGGCCACCCTGCTCGTCGGCTGCGCGCTCGCCGTCCTGCTGACCCGCGTCCGGGCCCTGCCGCGGCTCGCGCTGATGATGGCGGCGCTCGGCGCCTGGGCGACCCCCGCGATCACCGGGTCCACCGTCTGGGTGTTCCTCTTCGACCCGGACTTCGGCCCGGTCAACCGGGTGCTGGGGCTCGGCGACTTCTCCTGGACGTACGGGCGCTACAGCGCCTTCGCCCTGGTACTGCTGGAAGTCCTGTGGTGCTCGTTCCCGTTCGTCATGGTGACCGTGTACGCGGGAATCCGGGCGATCCCCACCGAGGTGCTGGAGGCGGCCGCGCTGGACGGCGCCTCGCAGTGGCGGATCTGGCGGTCGGTCATGGCCCCGATGCTGCGGCCGATCCTCGTCGTCGTCACCATCCAGTCGATCATCTGGGACTTCAAGGTCTTCACCCAGATCTACGTCATGACCAACGGCGGCGGCATCGCCGGCCAGAACCTGGTGCTCAACGTGTACGCGTACCAGAAGGCGTTCGCGTCCTCGCAGTACAGCCTCGGCTCGGCGATCGGCGTCGTGATGCTGGTGATCCTGCTGGCCGTCACGCTCGTCTATCTGCGCCTGGTGCGGCGCCAGGGGGAGGAACTGTGAGCGCACGGAGCATGCTGCGCATCCGCCGGCCCGGCCGGCTGGCCGCCGAGGCCGCGACCCTGCTGATCGCCGCCGCGGTCGCCTTCCCGCTCTACTGGATGGTGCTCTCCGCGCTCAAACCGGCCGGCGAGATCCAGTCCACCGACCCCCGCCCGTGGACACTGTCGCCGTCCCTGGACTCGTTCCGCCGGGTCTTCGAACAGAACGACTTCGGGCGGTACTTCCTCAACAGCCTGCTCGTCGCCGGGACGGTCGTCGTCGTCTCCGCGCTGATTGCCTTCCTGGCGGCGACGGCCGTGACCCGGTTCAGATTCCGCTTCCGGACCACGCTGCTGATCATGTTCCTGGTCGCGCAGATGGTGCCGGTCGAGGCGCTGACCATCCCGCTGTTCTTCCTGATGCGGGACTTCGGCCAGCTGAACACGCTCGGCTCGCTGATCCTGCCGCATCTCGCCTTCTCGCTGCCGTTCGCGATCTGGATGCTGCGCGGCTTCGTCAAGGCCGTCCCGGAGGCGCTGGAGGAGGCGGCCTGCATCGACGGCGCGAGCCGCACCCGCTTCCTGTGGCAGATCCTCTTCCCGCTGGTCTTCCCCGGCCTGGTGGCGACCAGCGTCTTCTCGTTCATCTCGACCTGGAACGACTTCCTGTTCGCGAAGTCGTTCATCATCAGCGACACCTCCCAGTCGACGCTCCCCATGGCGCTGCTGGTCTTCTTCAAACCCGATGAGAACGACTGGGGAGGGATCATGGCAGCCTCGACGGTGATGACCGTTCCCGTGCTGGTCTTCTTCGTACTCGTACAGCGCCGCCTGGTCTCGGGACTCGGCGGAGCGGTAAAGGACTGACGCCATGGACATGGACAAGGACCTGATCCCCGATCCGACCCCCGGCCTGATTCCGGCACCCGTGCACGTCGGTGGTGAAGGGCGGTGCGGCTTCCTGTTCGACCCGGCCACCACCATCACGGCGGCCCCCGGCACCGAGAACACCGAACGCTGGCTGCGCGCCACGCTCGGCGCCGCCTTCGGCCTGCCGCTCGCCCCGGGCGGCGAGCACGCCACGAACACCATCCGGCTGGGCATCGACCCGGCGCTCGAACCGGAGGGCTACCGGCTGAGCACCGGGACTGGCGAGCGCGTCGAGATCACCGGAGGCAGCCCCGCCGGGGTCTTCTGGGGCGCGCAGACCCTCCGTCAGCTCCTGGGCCCCGAGGCATTCCGCCGCGCACCCGTCGGCCGCGGCACGCGGCGCGCGATCCCCTTCACGGACATCGAGGACAGCCCCCGCTTCCCGTGGCGCGGCATGATGCTCGACGTGGCACGGCACTTCCTGCCCAAGGACGACGTCCTGCGCTATCTCGACCTCCTCGCCGCGCACAAGCTGAACGTCTTCCACTTCCACCTCACCGACGACCAGGGCTGGCGCATCGAGATCGAGCGCTACCCGCGGCTCACCGAGGTCGGCTCCTGGCGCCCCCGTACGAAGCACGGCCACCGGGCCTCCGAGCTGTGGGACGAGACCCCGCACGGTGGTTACTACACGCAGGACGACATCCGCGAGATCGTCGCGTACGCCGCCGAGCGGCATATCCGCGTCGTCCCCGAGATCGACGTACCGGGCCACTCGCAGGCCGCCATCGCCGCGTACCCCGAACTGGGCAACACCGACGTCATCGACACCACCACCCTCTCCGTCTGGGACACCTGGGGCATCAACACGAACGTACTCGCCCCCACTGACAACACCCTGCGCTTCTTCGAAGGCGTCCTCGAAGAGGTGCTCGACCTCTTCCCCGCCGCCACCTCGCCGTTCATCCACATCGGCGGCGACGAATGCCGCAAGGACCAGTGGAAGGAGTCGCCGGTCGCCCAGGCCCGGATCGACGAATTCGGCCTGGCCAACGAGGACGAACTGCAGTCCTGGATCATCCGGCACTTCGACACCTGGCTCACCGCGCGCGGACGCCGGCTGATCGGCTGGGACGAGATCCTGGAGGGCGGCCTCCCGGCGGGCGCCGCCGTGTCGTCCTGGCGGGGCTACGGCGGAGGCGTCGCCGCCGCCGAGGCCGGCCACGACGTCGTCATGTGCCCGGAGCAGCACGTGTACCTCGACCACCGTCAGGACGGCGGCCCCGACGAGCCGATGCCCATCGGCTTCGTCCGCACCCTGGAGGACGTCTACCGCTTCGAGCCCGTACCGCCGGGCCTCTCCGAGGAGGCGACCCGTCACGTCCTGGGCACCCAGGCCAATGTCTGGACCGAGGTGATGCAGAACCGGGCCCGCGTCGACTACCAGGTCTTCCCGCGCCTCGCGGCGTTCGCGGAGGTCGCCTGGTCGCCGCTGCCCGCCCCCGCCGAGCGGGACTTCGCCGCCTTCGAACGCCGAATGACCACGCACTACGCCCGACTTGACGCCCTCGGTGTCGACTACCGGCCACCGGGCGGCCCGTTGCCCCGGCAGCAGCGCCCGGGGGTGCTGGGACGACCCATCGACGGAGCGCCCCCGAACGTGTGATCCCGACCGCACCCGATCGCCGGCCGGCGCGCTCCGAGGGAGTGCGTCGGCCGGCAGTCTTTTGTCCGGAACTCGCCCTGCGGGAACGGGACGCGGGAACGGGACGGGAACGCGACGCGGGAACGGGCCGCGGAACGGGTACAGCAGCGGCCACTGTTGCCGGACACCAGAACAGAACAATCACCCACGAGCCATGCCGAAGAGTTGCAATTCACACTCTGCGTCGAAGCGGGGTGAAACGGGAACATTCCCCTGATCAGGGATGGATGCGCCCTTCGCGGACCCTCGCGTCGGTCCGATCCGAAGATGTGCCAGAGTTGCCACGTCCAGGCTTTGAGCACGTACCGTACGGCGAAACAGCCGGACAGCCGGGACACCGGGAAGGGGCAGCTGGGTTGACCACGCACGCACCGCAGGCGACGCAGTCCGTGACGCTGCCGGCCTCGCTCGACGAGGCCGTGGCGGCGCTCGGCGCCATGCCCGCCGCCGTTCCCGTGGCGGGCGGTACAGACCTGATGTCGGCCGTCAACAAGGGGCTGCTGCGCCCCTCGGGCCTGGTCGGCCTCGGCCGGATCAGCGAGCTGCGCGGCTGGCACTACCAGGACGGCCACGCCCTGCTCGGCGCCGGCCTCACCCACGCACGCATGGGGCGGCCCGACTTCGCCGCCCTCATCCCCGCGCTGGCCGCGTCGGCACGTGCCGCGGGCCCGCCCCAGATCCGTAACGCCGGAACGCTCGGCGGCAACATCGCCACCGCGGCCCCGACCGGCGACGCCCTGCCGGTGCTCGCCGCGCTGGAGGCCGAGCTGGTCATCGCGGGTCCGGGCGGCGCCCGCCGCGAGATCCCGGTCTCGCACCTGCTGGCCGGCCGCGACATGCTCGAACCCGCCGAACTCATCGGCTTCGTCCGGGTACCGCTGCTGCACGCCCCGCAGGTCTTCCTGAAGGCCACCGGCCGCACCGGCCCCGGCCGCGCCACCGCATCCGTCGCGATCGTCCTCGACCCGGCCCGGCGCGGAGTGCGCTGCGCGGTCGGCGCCATCGCACCGATGCCGCTGCGGCCGCTGGAGGCCGAGCGCTGGATCGCCTCACTGATCGACTGGGACGGCGAACGGGGTCTGGCCCCCGACGCGCTGGCCGCCTTCGGCGAGTACGTCGCCGCGGCCTGCATCCCGGACCAGGCACCGCCCGCCGACGGGGGAGAGGCGCCACCGCTGCCCCCCGCCGTACTGCACCTGCGGCGGACCGTCGCCGCGCTGGCCCGACGCGCGCTGGGGAGGGCACTGTCGTGAGCAACGAGGACCACAACGATCAGCACGGGCAGCAGGAGCACCTGCGGCACGGGGGCTGGCAGCCGACGCCGCAGGGCGGCGAGTACGACGCCGAGGCGACCGCCTTCGTCCACCTGCCGCCGGAGGACCTGGCGAACATCCCGCTGGCCGCACCCGGCCAGGGCTACGTACCGCCGATGATCCTGCCGCTGACACCCGCGGCCGGGCTCGACCCGTCGGCCACGGGCAGCTGGGTCGTGCAGACGCAGAGCCAGCAGGAGCGCGATGCGGGGTCGGGGCAGCCTGCACCCGAGGCGGTGCACTGGCCGGACCCGAACCACCAGCAGGGGCCGTACGACTACGAGTACCCGCAGGCTCCTGACGCCCCGCAGGTCCCGCACGATGCGTTTTCGCAGGAGCAGTACCGGGAGACGCCGGCGGCCACGGGGCAGTGGAACTTCACCGAGTCCGCGGAGTTCGGCGTCCACGCGGGTCAGGCCGACCATGCGGGGCACGGGGGGCACGCGGGTCAGGCCGACCATGCGGGGCACGGGGGGCACACGGGTCAGGCCGACCATGCGGGGCACGGGGGGCACGCGGGTCAGGCCGACCACGTCGACCACACCGGTCACGTCAGCCATGGTGGCCCCACCGGCCACACCGGCCAGTGGACGATTCCGGTCGCCGACGGTGATCTCCCGGAGGAGTCCGGCGAGTTCGCGGCCTCGGCCCTGGCGGCCCAGTGGTACGGGGACCGGACCCCGCCGGCCACGCTGCCGGGCGGCGCGCCCGCGCCGTGGGCGACGCAGCAGCCGGCCCCGGAGCCCGAGCCCGAGTTCGCGGCGGAGCCGGCACTCCTGGCGGACATCGAGCCGGAGCACGCGCCGGAGCACGAGCCGGGAGCCGAGTTCGAGCGGCCGTCCGACGAGGCGTCGTCCGTGGCGTACGAGGACGCCCTGCGAGCACCCGAGGCCGTAGCGGCGGGACCGGCCCCCGAGGCGGCACCGGAGACGGAGCCCGCCGAGGCCGGCCCCGTACCCGCTGCCGAGGACCCGCACGCCGCTGATGCAACCCCCGCGCCGGAGATCGCGCCCGAGCAGTTCCCGGCCGGCCAGTCGCCGCAGACATCCCTCGACGACGCGCACGACGATTCGCACACTGACGCGCACACCGACGGGCACGACGACGCGCACACCGACGCGCAGGAGGCGGCCCGCGACGCCGACTCGGCTGACTCGGCAGCGTCGGCCGACACGGCACCGGTGGCGGCGGCGGATCCCGACACGCCCCCCGCCCCGCCCCTGGAATCCGAGCCTCCCGAGGCCGGGTCCCTCGAATCCCAGTCGCTCGAATCCCAGCCTCTCGAATCCCAGCCGCTCGAATCCCGCCCGCTCGGCGTCCCCGACGAGCATCCCGCCGCCTCCTACGTCCTGCACGTGAACGGCGCCGACCGCCCCGTCACCGACGCCTGGATCGGCGAGTCGCTCCTCTACGTGCTCCGTGAGCGTCTCGGCCTCGCCGGCGCCAAGGACGGCTGCTCGCAGGGCGAGTGCGGCGCGTGCAACGTCCAGGTGGACGGCAGGCTGGTCGCCTCCTGCCTGGTCCCCGCGGCGACCGCGGCCGGCAGCGAGGTCCGTACGGTCGAGGGCCTCGCCGTGGACGGCGAACCGTCCGACGTCCAGCGCGCCCTGGCCAAGTGCGGTGCCGTCCAGTGCGGCTTCTGCATCCCGGGGATGGCCATGACCGTCCACGACCTGCTGGAGGGCAACCACGCCCCCAGCGAGCTGGAGACGCGCCAGGCGCTCTGCGGAAACCTCTGCCGTTGTTCCGGCTATCGCGGTGTCCTGGACGCCGTCAACGAGGTCATCGCGGGCCGCGAGGCGACCCTCGACCCCGCCTCGTCGGACTCCACGCCCCCGGAGCCCGACGAGGCCCGCATCCCGCACCAGGCGGCCCCCGGCGCCGGCGGAATCCAGTCGCACCCGCAGGACGGAGGCATGGCGTGAGCAACGACGCAGCCACCGCTGCCAACGCGACCAGCACACGGATCACCACCCCGACGGCCGAGGGCCCCGACACCGAGCCGCCCGCACTCGGCCTCGGCGTCTCGCTGCCGCCCGCCGACGCGCGCGCCAAGACCGAGGGCACCTTCCCGTACGCCGCCGACCTCTGGGCCGAGGGCCTGCTCTGGGCGGCCGTCCTGCGCTCCCCGCACCCGCACGCCCGCATCCTGTCCATCGACACCTCGGCCGCCGTCGGGATGACGGGGGTACGGGCCGTCATCACGCACGAGGACATCCCCGGGGAGACCGCGTACGGCCGCAGGATCGTCGACCGCCCGGTCTTCGCGTCCGACCTGGTCCGCCACCACGGCGAGCCGATCGCCGCGGTCGCCGCCGACCACCCCGACACGGCCAGGCTCGCCGCCGCGGCCGTCGCCGTCGAGTACGAGGTCCTCGAACCGGTCACCGACCCGGAGAAGGCCTTCGCCGCCGAACCGCTGCACCCCGACGGCAATCTGATCCGCCACATCCCGCTGCGCTACGGAGACCCGGACGTCACCGGCGAGGTCGTCGTCGAGGGCCTGTACCGCATCGGCCGTCAGGACCCGGCCCCGATCGGTGCCGAGGCCGGGCTCGCCGTGCCCCGCCCCGACGGCGGAGTGGAGATCTACACCGCCTCCACCGACCCGCACACCGACCGCGATCTCGCCGCCGCCTGCTTCGGTCTCGAACAGGACCGGGTGAAGGTCGTCGTCACGGGTGTCCCCGGCGCGACCGGCGACCGCGAGGAACCCGGCTTCCAGCTCCCGCTCGGCCTGCTCGCCCTGCGCACCGGCTGCCCGGTCAAACTGGCCGCCACCCGCGAGGAGTCCTTTCTCGGCCACTCCCACCGGCACCCGACGCTGCTGCGCTACCGCCACCACGCGGACGCCGACGGGCGGCTGGTGAAGGTCGAGGCGCAGATCCTGCTCGACGCGGGTGCGTACGCCGACTCCTCGTCCGAGTCGCTGGCCGCCGCGGTCGCGTTCGCCTGCGGCCCGTACGTCGTCCCGCACGCCTTCATCGAGGGCTGGGCGGTCCGCACGAACAACCCGCCGTCCGGCCACGTCCGGGGCGAGGGCGCGATGCAGGTCTGCGCCGCGTACGAGGGCCAGATGGACAAGCTGGCCGCCAAGCTCGGCATCGACCCGGCCGAACTGCGCCTGCGCAACGCCCTGTCCACCGGCGACATCCTGCCCACCGGCCAGACGGTGACCTGCCCCGCACCCGTCTCCGAACTCCTCACCGCCGTACGGGACTTCCCCCTCCCCGCCCTCCCCAAGGACGCCCCGGAGGACGACTGGCTGCTCCCCGGCGGCCCCGAGGGCGCGGGCGAACCCGGTGCGGTGCGCCGAGGGGTCGGCTACGCCCTCGGCATGGTCCACATGCTCGGCGCGGAGGGAGCCGACGAGGTCTCCACGGCCACGGTCCGGGTCCACGACGGCATCGCCACGGTCATCTGCGCGGCGGTCGAGACGGGCCAGGGTTTCTCGACCCTCGCCCGCCAGGTCGTCCAGGAGACCCTGGGCATCGAAGAGGTCCGCGTGGCGTCCGTCGACACCGACCAGCCCCCGGCGGGCCCGGCGACGCACGGCCGCCACACCTGGGTGTCGGCAGGTGCGGTGGAACGCGCCGCCAAGATGGTCCGCACCCAGCTGCTCCAGCCCCTGGCCCACAAGTTCGGCATGTCGACGGAGCTGCTGCAGATCGCCGACGGCAAGATCACCTCGTACGACGGTGTGCTGTCCACGACGGTGACGGAAGCGATGGACGGCAAGGAACTCTGGGCCACCGCCCAGTGCCGCCCCCACCCGACCGAACCCCTCGACGAATCCGGCCAGGGCGATGCCTTCGTGGGCCTCGCTTTCTGCGCGATCCGCGCGGTGGTGGATGTCGACATCGAACTCGGCTCCGTCCGGGTCGTGGAGATGGCGATCGCCCAGGACGTCGGCAGGATCCTCAACCCGTCCCAACTGGCGACCCGTATCGAGGCCGGTATCACCCAGGGCATCGGCGCCGCCCTCACCGAGAACCTCCGCAGCGCCCGCGGTCTGATCCGCCACCCCGACCTCACCGGCTACGCCCTCCCGACCACTCTGGACACACCCGAAATTCGCATCGTCAAACTCATCGAAGAGCGCGACGTGGTGGCCCCCTTCGGCGCCAAGCCCGCCTCGGCGGTCCCCGTGGTGACGTCCCCGGCAGCAGTGGCCGCAGCCGTACGCGCAGCCACCGGCCGCCCGATCAACCGCCTCCCCATCAGGCCCCAGGCGGCAGTGGCGGCCCCCAACTCCTGAGCCCTGCACGGATGGCGTGATCCGGGTTGCACTTGCAACCCGGAGATGCACAGTGTCACCACTGCTGACTAAGGTGAACCCCGAAGCGGCAAAGGGCTGTTGCCAATCGGGGGAGGGCACTGTGGGCCAGAGCGATCCGGGGGCGGAATCACCGGCGTATCCACTGAGTTTCGTGGGTGCCGTGGGTGCCGTGGGGGCGGTGGCCCCGGGCGCCGCGAACGAACTATTCACCGAACTCTCGTCGTTCACCAAGTTCCGCGAACGCGTCGACGAGCTTCTGCGCGACCTCAAGGCGTCGCCGGCCGGGCCGGGAAAGCTTGGCGAAGACACTGTGGGGCGTTCGCAGTTCGGCGGCGGTGAGCACGGTGGATGGCACGAGGCCGATGATCTGCACGGAGTGTACAGCGACGTCATCACGAACCTGGAGCAGCTGTCCAAGCTGCTGTCAGACTCCATTGAGGGGTTGGGCATCGCAGTTCTCGCATCCCACAAGGGCTACGAGAACCTCGACCTGGACATCCGCGACCGCATGCTCGCGATCAAGAACGATGTGGTGGATTACCACGGTCGCCACGACGACGTCACAGACACGCCGGAGAAGCAGCCGGTCGGCGATGGCGGGTCAAAACAGCCACATGGCGGTGTGCACAAGAAGATCCGTGATCTCTGACGGCGGAGAGCGGTGGCTGGGGAGTTCAAGAGCGACGGAGATAGGGGGAGCCTCGGTATGGGGTACACGAGAAATCGTAAAACCACGCCGTTTGAGGACATGTCCCACGAGGACATGCTGAGCTGGCTGGACAAGGCCAACAGCGGCGCGGTGCAGGGTGCGGCAGACAAGCTTCGCTACGCTGCGGGGGAGATCCGCAAGATCGCGGAGGACTTGAAGGTGCGCCCGCAATGGGTCGAGTGGGAGGGCGATGGTGCGCACGCCTTCCGCACCTGGAGCGCAGACCTGGCCAACTCGACACTGCGCCTGGGCGACTACAGCGAGAGCGCCTCAAGATGGCTGACCGAGGCATCGAACGCCATTGCTGCAGCGCAGGCTTCAGTTCCTCGAACTGATGCGAGCGCCAAGGCGAACCTGGATGCTGCGCGGGTGGCTCGTAACGATCCGGATGCGTCGGCGGTCGCCAAGAAGTCGGCGGAGACGCTGATGGCAAAGCAGGAGTCGAATCGTCAGGACGCGGCGGCGGAGATGCGTAGGCTGGCGCAGTCCTACGCCTTCTCGTCGTTGCAGATGGACGGTTTGGAAAAGCCGACGTTCCCGACGCCACCGAAGGGCGTTCTGCCTGATGCCGAAGTGCAGCGAGACGCTTCCCGTCGGGATATCGCTCGTGCGGGAGCCGGGGGAGGAAGCGAAGGCGGTGTGCTGGGCGGAACGACGGCACACGGGCAAGGCTTCGATCCCTCGGTTCGTGGAGCAGCCTCTTCCGTGGGCGTGACGATGCCCCCGCCCTCAGTGGGTTCCCATACCCTGCGACCGGTGGACATGGAGATCGACGGAGCCACCACGTTGCCGGAGGCCCCGCCGGTTCCGGCTGCATCGCCACCGGGACAACCGAGCTTGGGCAGGCCGGACCTTGGACTTCCCTCAACACCAGTTCCACTGCCACCTACCTTTCGTGGCCCTGGGATGCCGCCCGGCCCAAGTGGTGCCGGTAAGCCAATTGGGGTTCCACGTCTGCCGAATGCCGGGCCGGGGCCGCTCAATCCTGTTGCTGTTGGCCGCCAGTCCGGGGGCGATGGCATTACCGGAGGACGGCCTGTTCCGCCGACTTCGGGACGTTCAACCGGTGGCCTTCCCCGCGGGACGGTGATCGGCGGCGAGGGTACGCAGGGACGCACGCCCATGGGCCGGGTCCCGAGTATGGGAGGCATGGGTGCCGGAACAGGCATGGGCACAGGAGCCGGCCAGGGTGGTGTGAACGGCGGCCGCCGACTGGCGGGCGAATCGGGTGGAGTCGTAGGAGGTCGCCCCCAGCGATCGGGGCCTACCGGCACACGTCCGTTCACGCCTGGGGGCTCTGGCCTGGCGAGGGCAGCCAAGCCGGCCGAAGGCGGGCATGGGACACATCGCGGGGATTCGGGTGAGCGGCCGGACTATCTCACCGAGGACGAGGAGACCTGGCATACGGGTGACCGGCGTGTCGTGCCTCCGGTCATCGACTGATCACGAAGAGAGATGTGAAGGAATCGGATGCGTAGCAGCAGCTCGGGAGTCACTCGCCGTCGAACCGTGGTTTCCGTCGCTCTGGGGCTGATGCTGGTCGGTGTCACGCCCTTGTCCGCGCAGGCGGATTCCGTGCGTTCCCGGCAATGGCACTTGGACGCCATGAAGGCCGAGGGCATGTGGGCAGTCAGCACCGGAGAGAAGGTGATCGTCGCAGTCATTGATTCCGGTGTGGACTCTTCGAACCCAGACCTTCTGGGGCAAGTACTCAAGGGGAAGGACCTGGCGCCGGACTCTTCTGGTGATGAACGCGTTGACTACAACGGTCACGGCACCGGAATTGCGGGTCTTATTGCCGGAACAGGCGAATCCGGGGGCGGGGACGGAGCCTTCGGCCTCGCGCCCGGCGCGAAGATCCTTCCGATTCGAATGCAGGATGACGCCGGTAGGGTCAATGGTGCCACGGGCAGCGCCCACTTCAACAGGGATCTCGCCGTCGCAATTCGCTATGCCGCGGACAACGGGGCGAAGGTCATCAATGTCTCGCTAGGAAACGAGGTTGGAACGCGACAGCTTTCGGATGCCGTGAAATATGCGCTCGACAAGGGCTCGCTCATCTTCGCGGCTGCCGGGAACAGTGGTGACAAGGGCAACTTGCTTGAGTACCCGGCGGGGACCCCAGGTGTTGTGGGAGTGGCATCGATCGGCAAGAATCTCACGACGGACAAGACGTCGCAGCACGGGCCACAGATTGATCTTTCGGCTCCCGGAGTGGGAATGATCCACGCATGTGGTGGTGGGTCCGAGCTCTGCGAGACAAGCGGAACCAGTGACGCGACTGCAATTGCTTCCGCGTCCGCAGCTTTGATCTGGTCCAAGCACCCGGACTGGACGAACAATCAAGTTCTGCGTGTCCTGATCAATACCGCCAGCGGTCCGGCCGATGGTGCCAAGCGTAACGATTATGTGGGTTACGGCGGTGTCCGCCCCCGCATCGCCCTGAAGACCCCCGGCGACCCCGGCCCGGCCGACGTCTACCCGCTCCCCGATCTCGCGGCGGTCGAGAAGTCCAGCCCCAGCCCCTCTGCCAAGCCTTCCAAGACAGCCAGGGGTTCAACGGAGGACGACGAGCTCGCCGCTACAGCTCCGGCATCCGACGACAGCAGTAAGAACGGCCTCTGGATCGGCATCGGTATCGGCGCAGTCGCGCTCATCGGCGTAGTAGCCGCCGCCCTGATCATCCGTTCCCGCCGCCTCAAAGCCGCGGCTGTAGTTATGAGTCCGAACCCCTATCAGCACTCATACCCGACACCTCTGCCGTATCAGCAGTCCTCGTACCCCGCTTACGGCCCGCCTCCGACTGGTCATACGGGTAACTCCGGGTACAGCGGGGGACAGGGGCCCGGACCGCATCAGCAGGGATGATCCTCCGCTCATCGGTGGGATGGACCCTCCGCGCCGTATCGCTCGGCCAGGCAGCGCGGTGGGAGCCGTGCCCGGACCGGCTTCTGGAGAAGTATTGAGAGGAAGAGCGCAATGCACACCGGTCCGCGGAGAAGGAAGCGGCGCCGAAGGGTAGTTCCGTCGGCATTGGCCTTGTTGCTGATCGGTGTTACAGCCTCTTCGGCACAGGCGGATACCGTTCTGTCCCAGCAGTGGCACCTCGACAAGATGAAAGCCGAGGAGATGTGGCGGACCAGCACCGGGAAGGGCGTCACGGTCGCTCTCATCGATACGCGGGTGCGTGAGGTTCCCGAGTTGGCAGGGCGGCTTCTTCCGGGCAAGAACTTCGCGCGGGCGGCCCCCATGGAGCAGAACGAGTACGGCACCACGGCAGCTTCCGTGATCGCCGGCAGCGGAAAGGGGCCCGGTGGCCAGGAGAGCGCATACGGGCTCGCTCCTGGGGCCAAGGTCCTTCCTCTGGTGATCCCCGAGGGCCAGGGCGCCGACAACGCTGCTGAGCAGAACAAGGCGATCAACACGGGAATGGCTCCGGCTATTCGTTATGCGGCCGACTCCGAGGCGAAGATCATCAGCGTGTCGTTCGGTGCGTCCGAGGACGACCAGCCGGTGCGGGATGCAGTGAAGTACGCGCGGAGCAAGGGAAAGCTGATCTTCGCGGCTGTCGGTGACTCGAGCATTGATGACCCGCTGGTGGAGTACCCGGCCGCAACGCCCGGCGTCGTCGGCGTCACCGGCATCGGTAAGAACCTGCACGCGATCAAGAAGGCCGGCGTGGGGATCACAGTGGATCTCAGTGCCCCCGGCGAGGACGTGATCAGCGCGTGCGCCGGTGGGACCGGGCTGTGCAAGAGCGGGGGCACCGGGGTGGCCACCGCTCTTGTCTCCGCGTCCGCCGCCCTGATCTGGGCCGAGCACCCCGAGTGGACGGCCAACCAGGTTCTGCGCGTGATGGTGAACACGGCGGGCGGTCCCACCAGCGGAGCGCTGCGGAATGACTACATCGGTTATGGCATCGTCCGTCCTCGTGTCGCGTTGAAGACGCCGGGCGACCCGGGACCGGCCGACCGGGACCCGATCCCCGACTACCGCACCGCGTCGCCCGCTCCCTCCGAGCTGTCGCCGACGACGAAGCATCCCGACGACGCGAGTGCCGCGCCCGCGCCGGGCAGCTCTGTGGCGTCCGCGACGGACGTCGGACACAGCGGATCCTTCTGGGCGGCTCTCGCAGTGTGTGTGGTCGGAGCGCTCTGCGTCGTCGCCGCGGGCCCGTTGCTGCTGGCCGACCGGCGCCGTATGCGGCTCAGTCGTCCTTGAGCCGCCAGGCGGCCGTGCCGCCGCCCACGGCGAGTACAGCACCTCCAGCGGTGAGCGCTGTCAGGAACCTGCGCCGTGCATGACTCATCGGCGCGGGCGGACCGCCGGCGGGGAGCAGTCGCCGTGCCTCGGTCTCGTACCAGTCGATCAGGGGCGCCAGGCCGCCCTGTCGCCAGACCCTCTCTGCTTGCCGCGAGGGCGTGAACGCCTGGGCGATCTGTTCCGGTCCGGGGCGCAGTCCGGGTTCTTTGGCGAGACAGGGAGCGATGAGGGCACGCAGCGGCTCCGGGACGTGCGACAACTGAGGCTCGCCGTGCACGACTTCGTACTGTACGGCGGCGACATGACTGCCTGTGAAGGCGCGTTGCCCGCCTGCGGCGTATACCAGCACAGCACCTAGGGAGAAGACATCGGCGGCCGGGCCCACCCGGTGGCCGAGCACCTGCTCGGGCGCGCCGTATCCGGGGGTGACGGGAATCTGCCCCGTGGTCGTCAGGGTGAGACCGTGTTCCGGTCGGGCGATGCCGAAGTCGATGACGCGGGGTCCACCCGAAGTCAGCACGATGTTCGCCGGCTTGAGGTCGCGGTGCACGAGACCGGTGGCATGGATGTCGTGCAGGGCGCGGGCCAGGGCCGCGGCCAGGACGTACACGGTCTGGCCGTCGAGCGGGCCATGGGCGTCGACTGTCTCCTCCAGGTTGGGGCCGGCCAGGAACTCGCTGGCGATCCAAGGACGCCCGCCCTCGACCTGCGCGTCCAGTACCCGGGCCACTCCCTTGCCGGTGACGGACCGTGCCGCCTGCGCCTCGCGGACGAAGCGCTGCGCCAGTTGCGGGTCGTGCGACAGCTCGGGCCGGAGCGATTTCACCGCGGCGCGGCGGCCGTTGCTGTCCTGGCCGAAGTAGACCTTTCCCATCCCGCCCTCGCCGAGCACACCGAAGAGGCGGTAGGGGCCCAGCCGGAGCGGATCTCCAGTGTCGAGCGGTTTCATGTGAGGTAACTTCCTTGCAGGGTCGCGGTGTTCTGCCTTGGTGGAGGCGGGGAGACGTCAGTCCATGCGCAGGGCCTCCACCGTTCTGTCGCCGGTGCCGAGGAGGGTCTTGTCGGCGGTGAACGCAAAGCGCCAGATCGGTGTCTTCAACGACCGCACGTATTTCCGGGTCCTGAGGTCGATTGCACCCAGCCCGGATTCATCCTTGTAGTAGAGGTGGGTTCTGCTGAGGACGGGCGGGCCGACGGCGATGCTGGCGTTGCCCTCCGGAGCGAGAGCTTCCCAGAGCAGTTCACCGCGCTTCGTGTCCAGCGCGACGATTCCCCGGTCGCCCTCGGCCGCGTACACCACACCGCCGCGCACGGCAGGGGCTCCGTACGGGTGCCCCCCGATGACCGAGCGGTTGCCGAAGATGCGATCGCGACCGAACTCCCAGATCACCGTGGCGTCGGAGAGGCTAATCGACCGAAGCACATCCGTCGCGACATACACATGTGTTCCGTCGTCCGCGAGCTGCCCACCGCTGGTCACCGGGCTGGTGTTGACCCTGTAGTCCCAGTTCGGCAACGTCGTCGTCCACAGGTTCGTGCCTGAACCGGTGTCGTGAGCGCTGAGTACGAGATCGGATGTCACCCGGCCCGTGACGAGCCGGTTCCCAATGACTTTGGCGAAGCCGATTCTTGAATCGTCATGGCTGAAGGGGACACGCCAACGTACCCTCCCGGACGCGGCATTCACGGCGAGCAAGTCCCAGTCGCGCGGCTCGGCCGAGCCGGTCTTCTCGACCGCCAGGTAGACAGTTCCACCGGATGCCGCGAGCAGCACGGCGACGGCTGATACCAACGACGCCTTGATGCTGGGCAGAGTGGTGATTGTGCGGTGCGGCAGACCTGTAGCCGGGTCGAGGGTGATGAGTGACACTCGCTTCTTCTCGTCGGGAGCCAGGCAATAGAGCCGAGTTCCGTCAGTGACGGGTGAGGGACTGATCCACTCGGAAGAGGTGGCGGGCCCCGAGGGGTCGAACCGCTCCGGGGGGTACCACCAGCGTTCCTTGCCAGTCGCCGGATCCAGACCACTCAGCCCCGTCGAGGTTGCCACGGCCACTCTGTCGCCCACGAAGAGTGGCGGAGTGTCGCTGTCGACCGAGACCGACTTGTTCGTCCACAGGACGCGCCACGGACCCTCCGCATCCCGGGCCGTCGGTCGGGCGGTGGGTTCTGCCTCGGTCGGTGGGCCCGATTTCCTTGCCTCGGACTGCCCTGGCCGGAACCACAATCCAGTGCCTGCCACCGCCGCTCCGGCCGTCGCCAGCCCGGTGATGGACAGGGCCTTCCGCCGCGACATGCCAGTACCGCGCCCGGACGCCGACGGTTCGGACCCTGGGACGGGCTGCTCCGGCGATACCGCCGGAAGGCGTTCGGGCCGGAACTGCCAGACTTCCGCCGCGAGGCGGGCGATCTCCGTAAGCACCTTGGCGGGCAGATGGTCCGCGAACTCGCCGTGCCCATCGTGGAGTTCGGCGGCCAGCTCTTGCGTGGTCGGGCGCAGGGACGGGTCCTTCGCCAGGCACCGGGTCAGGATCGGGGCCAGAGTGGTCGGGACGCCGGTCAGGCCAGGGTCGGCGTATCGGACCCGGTAGAGCAGATCGGCCGCCTGGCCGCTGCCGAAGGGGCCGTGGCCCGAGGCGGCGAAGACGAGGACACCGGCGAGGGCGAAGACGTCACCGGCCGACGTGTGTTCCTGGTCGGTCGCCTGTTCCGGGGACATGAAGGCGGGTGTGCCGGCGGCTGCTCCCACACGGGTGAGGCGGTCGTCGCCGATCGCGCGGGCGATGCCGAAGTCGATCACCTTCGGTCCGTACGCGGTGATCATGATGTTGGACGGCTTCAGGTCGCGGTGCACCACATCCGATCCGTGCAGCTGCCCGAGCGCTCCGCAGAGCGCCGCTCCCACAGCCCGCACGGTGGCCTCGGGAAGCGGTCCGCACAGGGAGACCGCGTCGTCCAGGGGTGGGCCGAGCACGTACTCCGTCGCCAGCCAGGGCATCTCGGCGAGCGGATCGGCATCGACGACCTGTGCGCCGTGCAGGCCCCCGATGACGCGGGCAGCGTCGGTCTCGAGGCGGAAGCGGGTGCGGAAGGTGATGTCGGCGGCGATGTGCGCGTGCACGGTCTTGAGAGCGACCGTACGTCCGCCGGGGGAGCGCGCTAGATAGACGGTTCCCATTCCGCCGCTGCCGAGCCGGGCGACCAGCCGGTAGGCGTCGATGTGCTGGGGGTCGTCGTGGAGCAGAGGCTTGATCATCGGTCAGCTTCCGAGTGGCGGGAGAACGTCGGCTGCGAGGATTTCCGCGGACTGGCGCGCAATCGCCGCGATTACCCGGCCGGGCAGCTGCATCCGGTTCGCTTCCGATCCCGAGTCCAGGACGGTGGCGACAGGCGATGTGGGCGGGGCAGGTGACGCGGGCGAGAGTGCCTGCAGTACGTCGATCGCCCGGGGGCGGGCCGCGGGGTCGCGGGCCAGGCACGCCGGTATGAGCGAGCGCAGCATGCCGGGCAGTTCGTCCCGGTCGGGAACTGTGTGGCCGGTTGCCGCGTACGCGAGCACAGCGCCCAGTGCGTACACGTCGCCCGCTGGCCGGGGGCGCCCGCCCGTGGCCTGTTCGGGCGGGAGGCTGCCGCGCTCAAGGCCGGGGAGCCCTGAGCGTGATTGTCCGTCCTCGGCGGCGGCCCGTACTGCGCCGAAGCAGGTGAGCTGCGGCCCGTCTCCGGCCAGCAGCACAGCGGCGGGGGACACCCCGGCGTAGGTCAATCCGGAGGCGTGGGCGGTGGCCAGCGTCTCTGCCAGGCAGACGCCCAGGGCCCGCAGCGTGTCTCCGGTGAACGGCCCCCCATGGACGGCCAGAGCCGTCGGAAGAGGGACGGCCGGCACGTACGGGCGCGCACACCAGGCGGGGATGCCGGGATGCGCGTACTCGGTGACGGGGGCGAACCAGGGGCCGAGATGGCACCTGGCGGCCTGTGCCTCCACGAGGAATCGGGCGGAGTCGACGCCGTCGGGCGGGACGCTCACCACGGATGTCCGGTCGCCGTCCGCAGTACGTGCGATGAAACGCTGCTCGGGGACGGGCATCGCACCGGGGCCGGTCGGATCCAGCCTCGTGATGACGGTGTAGGGGCCGATCTGCCGGGCGGAGGTGCGGCGCGGCTGTTGCATGTAGCGGAAATCCCCCCGGACGTCATCAGAACAAGGGAAGCCTACTCAGCTCCCCAGAGGCTGATCCCAAGGGCTGCGGTTGTGGCCACTGTTGATGAACATCGCGATAGGGGCGGGACTGTGCGGCGGGAGGAAGGCGTCGACACAGCCCAGCGGCGCGCTGACAGATGTCCGTGTGGTGAGATCCCGGCGTTGCGCTGCGGACCCGGCGGTTCTCGTCGAACCGGTCGATGGCCAGGGTCGGGGTATGTCGAAGTCATCCGGGGCGAGGCGTGATCGGTCGCGCGGCCTTTCCTGCGTCGGCTTCACCCCTCCTCCGGGGCCAGTTGCGCCATCACCAGCCCGTACAGCAGCTCCACGTCCACGAACTCCCCCTCTTCCGGTGCCCCGCATCGCCAGCTCAGCGGGTATGTGTTGCCGTCCGGTGCGGGGATTCCCACGTACTGGTCCCGGGCAGCCGGCCCGAAGCACCTGGCGCCCGGCGGCCAGTCGTACTCCTTGCTCGATCCGGGCGGGATCAGGAAGTACGTCCACCGGGCACCCGCGATCTCCCGTACGACCGGGCCCGGTTCGCCTTCGGTGAGCGTCCCGAGGTGCTGCAGAACTGCCTCGCCCCGTACGCCCCGCAGCCGGATGGCGTCGAAGTGGATGCCGGTCAGGTGGAGTTGGAGTCCGGCGGCGGGTACCCATTCGGGGAGTTTCTTGCTCGTCATGACCCCAAGCATCCCGGCGGCTGCATAGCGTGACCAGGAGGACGCGGTCCACATCGACGGGATGTGGTGAGGGTGGTGGTGGCTGTGGGGACGAGTGGTGAGCCGTCGCAGGTGCGGCGGCTCGTGGGCGAACTGATCCGTATTCATCGGGTGCGGGCCGGGCTCACGCAGAAGGACGCGGCGGACAAGCTGTTGATCTCGGAGTCGCTGATGGGGGCGGTCGAGCGGGCGGAGCGCATTCCGTCGCTGGAGCTGCTGGCCGACGCGGACCGGGTCTTCGTCGCGGGCGGTGCGCTGAAGGCGTGCATCGAGCTGATCGACGAGGAGAAGTACCCGGCAAAGTTCCTGGACTGGGCGCGGCTGGAACGGCAGGCGCGGGTCATCAGCGCCTACGAGACGATGCTGATTCCGGGGCTGCTCCAGACGGAGGGGTACGCGTACGCCCTGTACCGGTCACGTAAACCCGCGTACACCGAGGACGAGATCGTCCGGCACGTCGGGGCGCGGCTGGAACGGCAGGCCGTGCTGATGCGTACGCCTCCGCCGTACGTCGGGTTCGTCATCGAGGAGTCGATCCTGGAGCGGACGCTCGGCGGTGCGGAGGTGCTGAAGGAGCAGTTGCTGCATCTGCTGGAGTGCATGCGGCGGATGAACCACCTCACGGTGCAGGTGATGCCCTCGGATCAGCACACACACGCGGGATTGATGGGGCCGATGCAGTTGATGTGTACGGCGGAAGGCCGCAATCTGGTGTACGTGGAGGCGCAGGGCGACGATAGGTTGATCTCCAGGCCGGAGAAGGTGGCCGATACGTTCGACCTCTTCGGCATCCTGCGGGCCCAGGCGCTCAACCCCTGGAAGTCGGCGGAGATCATCGAAACGAAGGCGAGGCAACTGTGACCACCACCGGGCCCGAGCTCTCCTGGTTCAAGTCCAGCTACAGCGGCAATGAGGGCGGCGCCTGCGTCGAAGTCGCCTACGACTGGCGCAAGTCCAGCTACAGCAACAACGAGGGCGAGGCCTGCGTCGAGGTGGCCACCTGCCCCCACACCGTCCACGTCCGCGACTCCAAGGTCACCGAAGGCCCCACCTTCGCCGTCACCCCCGCTGCCTGGACCGCTTTCCTGGCCGGCGCCGTCACGGGCTGATCGCGAACGTGTTGCGAGCTGCTGATCCCGGCCCCGCCGTCGTCCTCATCACCGGTGTGATGGCGTCCGGGAAGTCCACCGTTGCCCAGGCCCTCGCCGAGCGGTTGCCGCGGGCTGTTCATGTGCGGGGGGACGTGTTCCGGCGGATGGTGGTGTCCGGGCGGGCCGAGATGGTGCCGGGGGCGTACGAGGAGGCCGAGGCTCAACTCCGGCTGCGGTACCGGTTGTCCGCGATGACGGCCGATGCGTACGCGGGTGAGGGATGGACCGCGGTGGTGCAGGACGTGGTGCTGGGGGAGGAGTTGGCCGCGTATGTCGAGCGCGTGCGGACCCGGCCGTTGTACGTCGTGGTGCTCGCGCCCGATCCGCGGGTCGTTGCCGAGCGGGAGGCGGGGCGGGGCAAGAGCGGTTACGGGGCCGGGTGGACGGTCGAGGCGCTGGACCGGGTGCTGCGGGAGGAGACGCCGCGGATCGGGCTCTGGCTGGACACGACCGGGCAGACCGTGGGGCAGACGGTCGACGCGGTTCTCGCGGGGCTCGACCGGGCGCGGGTGGTAGGAGCAGCGGAGAGCTGAAGAGGCTGGAGGGCCGATGCATTCGAACCTAATGTCTTATTTAACAACAGTTCCTCTATGGTTGGTGCGGTAAAGCACCACGAGGAGGAGTCAGCCGTATGAGCAATCTGTTCGTCATCGCCTACGACGATCTCGCCACCGCCGACCAGGTCCGGGACAAGCTGCTGTCCATGAACCGCGAGCACCTCGTCGAGCTGGAGGACGTCGTCGTCGTCGAACGGCGCGAGAAGGACGGCAAGATCAAGCTGCATCAGGCCGTCAACCACGTGGGTACCGGTGCCGCGGGCGGCGCGCTGTGGGGGAGCGTCATCGGGCTGCTCTTCCTCGTGCCGTTCCTCGGTGCCGCGGTGGGCGCCGCGGCCGGCGCCGCCGGAGGGTCCGCCGTCGACACCGGTGTCAACGACGACTTCATGAAGGAGCTGAGCGCCAATCTCCGGCCCGGCGCCGCCGCCGTCTTCGTGCTCGTCAGGACGTCCGCCCGCGACAAGGTCGTCCCCGAGATCGTTAAGTTCGGCGGCCAGCTCGTCCAGACCTCGCTCAGCAAGGAGGACGAGGCACACCTGCGGGAAATGGTGAAGGAAGCGCTCAAGGCAGAGACGACGATCGCCTCCTGATCTCCGGACCGTACGAGAGAAGGCGACTGCCCGCGCCGTGCGCAGGGTGGTCGCCTTTCGTATGTGGGGACCCGGTGCAGATCAGGGTTCCCCGCGGAAGTACCCCGTCCTTGTCGAACTCGGTGAATCCAAGCCGGTACCCGAAGACGTCGTCGATCGCTGCGAAGCGCTGAAGCAATTCATCAACGGTTTCGCACCGTCCGCGCTCAAGGCCCAGGGGTGTTCCTGAAAAACGCAGACGCCCGCCCGGCGCGACAGATGACGCGTGCTGGGCGGGCGTACTGCGTGGAGGCCGTGACCGGATTCGAACCGGTGTGACTCGAGTCGCAGTGCGAGCCCCTGAACAACTCGGGCACGCGGCCGTGCGTTCCTCTGTGCTGGTGGACTCGGCCCAGTGCTCGAAGCTCTGGGCGCGTTCGGTCAGCCAGGCCAGCAGGTCGAGGTGGGTCTGCGGGTCGACGCCGTGGTCTGTGCGATCAGCCATCCCGTCCACAGTAGAGAGCCTCTCGGGCAGTAGGAGCGAACTGTCCTACCTGCCAGCCCAGTTGATACGCCGCTCCTCAACAACCCGAACGTCCTACGCTTTGCCTGCTGGGCCATTCCGGTTACAACTCACCTACGACTGGGGGTGGTCGGGGCGTACTTCGACCTGCGGAGTGGCTCTCATTTCGAGTGTGTCGGCGGCCCTGGTGGGGTGCGGCGACGAGCCGACGAACGGTAGACATGGCTGCCCTTGGTTTCCACTTTATTCGGTTTCGTGAGAAAAGTGAGGACCTCTCGGGGTGCATCGGCTGAAACCGAGCGGCTAGCGTGAGCGTCGGTGAAAATGGCTTCGACGGCAACCAGGGATGGGTAACGGGGGAATTCGTGACGTTCGACGCAGAGTGGGCGGCGCTTCGCGCGGAATCGACGCAACGGGTCGATGTGCGGCTCAACGGGGTTGAGGGCGGCACTGGTGGCCAAGCCGGTCCCGTCAACGCCGATCTGGCGGTCAATCAAGACCACTTGGGTGCCATTGGGCATGATGCGTACGGTTTGCGTACCCGGCTTTCCAAGGAGGGTGACCATGCTCGGCCCTCGACCTTCGACGCGGCGATCGCGCTCACCAATGGGAACTTTTCGAGTGGGTCTGCGCTGTTGAAGGTCCATGATCGGTGGAACACCCACCTGAAGACCCTTCTCGATTCCTGTGCGCAGATCTCGAACCATCTCGACTACACCAAGTCCGCCCATGCGAAGGACGATGTGCAGATCGGTGGCGATCTGATTTCTGTTTCCAAGCTCAATCAGTACCTGAAGTAGTGCGTGGGGGAACAGGAACATGCTGAAGTTCGAGGACATTGTCGACGCGCCCGTGGCCAAGCTGAAGGCGGCGGCTGACGACTGGTCGGAGATGGTCACCAAATTGGACCGGCTGGCCGAGGATGCCCGTGACGGTATGAAGGCCAAAGCTGACAAGGCCGAGTGGGAGGGTGTCAACGCGGGGGTCACGAAGGGGTTCATCGGCAAGACGGCCAAAGAGTTCAAGGACGCTGCTGCCGAAGCCAAGGGGGTCAAGCAGATCCTCGAAGACGCGTGCGCGGCCATCAAGAAGGCCAAGGATGCGCTGATCAGAATTCGCGACGACGATGGACCCTCGGCCGGCATCCATGTAGACGCCAAGGGCAAGGTCACGGCTCGGCATCCTTACGAAAAGTCAGGAGTCTCGCCCAACCAAGATCCCGACTATTTCGAAATTCTGGGCCAGCAGAAGAAGGCGATCGAGGCATGGCAGAAGAAGATCGACCTCATCGTCGACAACTGCAATGACACCGATGTCGCCTTCAAGAACGCCCTTGAGGCCAACGTCACCGAGGGGCGCGACTTCACCGCGCCGAAGTACGAGAACCTGGACCAGGAGGAGGCGGCCCGCGCAGCCGCACTCGCTGCCAAGGGTCGCGACATCACACACACCGAGCTCCAAGCGCTCAATGAACTGCTTCACGACAACAGTAATTCTTCCGAGTTCGCGAAGGACTTCTACAAGAAGCTGACCCCGGAGAAGTCACTGTCGTTCTTCGGTCAGCTTTCCACTGACACACAAAGCCACGGAGCGGTCGACAAGAAGCGCCTCAAGGACGTCCAGGATCTCCAGAAAAACCTCGGCCTCAACCTGGCAATGGCCTCCCAGGACAAGGAGTTCACCGCGAAGTGGGGCCCCGAGCTGCGGGGGCTTGGTACGGAACGCATCCCAATTGGTGCCGGTCGCTATGGGTACGACACCGCATACGGCTACCAACTGCTCGGCGGCATCATGCGGTACGGGAACTACGACGCCAAGTTCCTCAACCCGATCGCCGAGCATGTGGCTCAGTTGCACCAGAAGGATCCGCGCATGTTCGCAGGGACCAGGGTCATGAACGGTCTCCTCGTGAATCCGTTCAACCCCTCCGGCGTCAATGGGGCGGGCTATGACCCGAGCATTGCCATGCTGGAGGCGCTGGGGAACAGTCCGGACGCGGCCAAGCACTTCTTCACTGATGAACCGACCGCCTACAACGAGGACGGCACGATCAATAGGGACGCGCAGGCGGACCTGGGCAAGAGTAAGGACGGCTATCCTGTCGAGAATTACCTCGACTTCTTCGCGAACGACAAGTGGGATTCCTTCCCGGATGCCGAAAGCGGGGCCCCGGAGGGAGTGAAGGGGGCGGCCGACTACATGCCGGATGCCTTCGGGCACGCCTTGGAGGCCGCAACTACCGGACACGGTTGGGACGATGCCACGCCGGTGCTGAATAGGGATGAAGCGACGGCGGCCATTATGAAGGACGTCATCAACACGTACGGCGGAGACTCGGGCCTGAGGGAACGGCATGCCGCCCTGAAGGACAGCCTCGGGCGAATGGGTGCTGCATACATTGATGATTTGAACTACTCCACATACAACTTCGGTGGAGCTGGAGATTCCGTAGAGCGGGACAGTCTGTTTGCCAGGAGTAGTGACGGTTCGCACAGGACCGACTTCGGGGAGGTCGCAGCCCGCAGGTTTATGGCTTCGATCGCCATGGATGACGAGGGCTACAAGGCATTGAGTTCGGCGCAGCAGATTTACGAAGCGAGCGGATTGAGGGCTTTCGGGGATGGGCGTCAGGAAGAAGCATTGACCTTTGCGGGGAATGGTACGAAGGTCCACGGAATTCTTGACGAGTCGCGTAATATCGGAATCAGTCAGGAGTTCAAGGATGAAGAAGACCTGAGGAATCTGGCGATGGAGAAGAAAGCCGAATGGAGGAAATATGGCGTCAGTAGCGCCGTTAGCAGTGTTGTCGGCGTGGGGTCGGCAGTGGTGCTCGGCCCGGCCGCGGGTGTGGTTGCAACCACAGCGGTGCCTCTCATCATGGAAACGGTAGGAGGGGCCGTCGACACGAAATATGGCAACGATACTCTTCAGTACTTGAAGGATGCCGAGTACAACAATGATGACGAGGCGCTTGGCAGTATTGACGGAAATGACAGCCAAGGGCAGGCAAGTGCTGTTGCTCCGATACTCCACTATGCGGACTCTGTCGGGATGTCCCTGGGGGAGAAGCGCCAACTCCTGACGGACACCGAGACGCAATACAACAATGGTGTCCTTGCCGCCCGCCAGCCGATGAAGGTCAAATAGTGACGAATCGTGCGTCGTTGTCGATGCTGGTCTGCACCCTGTTTGTAGGCGCTGTTGTGCTTTCCGGGTGTTCGGAAGCGAAAGGCCAGCCGGACGTATCCAAGGACCTTGCCCGCTGCCATCGGTACCTGGGCAAGCAGAACGTGGGGGCGGTGGTCGACGCGATGGGGGAGGGAGACTCGAACGTCTCCGCCCGCCTCGGGCTCAGAGATCTGGCCGGGCGTCTGACGAGTGAGGCAGAGGCGTGGACCGAGAACGATCTGCTTCACGATTCCTACAGCGCCTGCCGCATCAGTGTCCTGGGGAAGGATGGCGGCGCCCAGGTGACTGAGGCCACGGTCAAGTGGTCGGTTCTGACCATGAAGTCGATGAGCGAGCCAAAGTACGCCCGGTCTTGGCGCAAGGTGAACGACCAGGTCTTCGTCGAGAAGGAGACGGGGCGGCCGAGTATGAGGCTTCTCGTCAGGTGTGAGGTGTCCGGAGCGCCGTCGGGGCAAGGGGTGGGGCTTCCTCTCGAAATGGAAGTGGCCGACCCCGGGCTGAACGTCAGCCTGCGGCAGAAGGTGCTGACGGCGTTCGCTCGCATCGTTATGGGCGAGTTGGCATGCGCCGATACGCCGAAGATTCCATCAGTACTCCCTGGATGAAGTGGGGAGTGAGGCAACGGACGACTGGCCCGCCAATTTCTCAGCGCCCTGGGTCGGCGCCCGGATCCAGACGCCACGGTCTCCAGCGTCGAGCAGGTCTGTGCCCCGAGCGCGCTGGAGCATCGAGTGAACCCGTACGGCGACAGCACTCACAGCTTCGACACGGTGGGGGCCGGCCGTCGGCCGGGTTGCCGGGGAGGTAGTGAGTGCCTCTCCTCTCACTGGGGGAGAGGCACGCGGGGTCAAGGGTGGTGAAAGCCGGCCCGCAAGCGGTCCGCTGGTCGAGCCGACAACGACGAGCATGCTTGAGCTGCGTCCGTGCTGATCGTTCGTGCGGTGGGGTCTGGAGCGCCTGCGGCGAGGCCGCAAGGTCTTGTGGAGGCCGTGACCGGATTCGAACCGGTGTAACTCGAGTTGCAGTCGAGCCCCTGAACCACTCGGGCACACGGCCGTGTGTTCCTCGTCGTGGTTCGACCGTAGGGGCGGGTGTTCCGGGTGTTCAAGAGTGCGGGGCGGGGTGCAATGCGACTGCCATACCGCGTTCACGATCGGCCTCGCGGTCCTACGACCAACGGACGAGCGGCGGACCGTCCCGCGACAGGGCTCAAATGAGATCTTGCCCCTTACTCTTGGGCTCATGAGTGCCCTGGAACCGCGTGACGACATCGATGCCCCGCCGCTTGCCGCGGAGGCTCCTGTCGCCGTCGAATCCGGAGGGGTGCTCGGGCGTACCTACCGGGCGCTCAGCGTCGGCATCGTCTCCGTCGTGTTCCTGATCGCCTTCGAGGCGACCGCCGTGGGGACCGCGATGCCGGTCGCCGCGCGTGAGCTGCACGGCATCCCGCTCTACGCGTTCGCGTTCTCCGCGTACTTCACGACCAGCCTCTTCGCCATGGTCCTCTCCGGGCAGTGGGCGGACCGGCGCGGTCCGCTGGGGCCGCTCGCCGCCGGGATCAGTGCGTTCGGGGCGGGGCTGCTGCTGTCGGGTACGGCGGGCAGCATGTGGACGTTCATCGCCGGGCGCGCCGTTCAGGGGCTCGGCGGCGGGCTCGTGATCGTGGCGTTGTACGTGGTGATCAGCCGGGCCTATCCGGAGCATCTGCGGCCGTCGATCATGGCCGCGTTCGCCGCGAGTTGGGTGATCCCGTCCGTCGTCGGGCCGCTCGCCGCCGGGAGTGTGACCGAGCACCTGGGGTGGCGGTGGGTCTTCATCGGCATCCCCGTGCTGGTGGTGTTCCCGCTGGCGCTCGCGCTGCCCGCGATCCGGCGCCGGGCATCGGGGCCGGCCGATCCGACGGCGCCCGTCGAGCCGTACGACCGGCGCCGCATCCTGCTCGCGCTCGGGATCTCGCTGGGGGCGGGGCTGCTCCAGTACGCCGGGCAGGAGCGGAACTGGATTGCGGTGCTTCCGGCCGCTGTCGGGTTCGGGCTGCTCGTTCCCGCCGTGCGCGGGCTGCTGCCCCCGGGCACCGCGCGGGCGGCGCGCGGGCTGCCCTCGGTGGTGCTGCTGCGCGGGGTGGCGGCCGGGTCGTTCATCGCCGCCGAGTCGTTCGTACCGCTGATGCTGGTGACCCAGCGTGGCCTGAGCCCGACGATGGCCGGGCTCTCGCTCGCGGCCGGGGGTGCGACCTGGGCGCTCGGTTCGTACGTACAGTCCCGGCCGCGCCTTGAGCCGTACCGGGAGCGCTTGATGGTGGGCGGCATGGTGCTGGTCGCCGCGGCGATCGCGGCCGCGCCGTCCGTGCTGATCGACTGGGTGCCGGTCTGGACCGTGGCCGTGGCGTGGGCCTTCGGGTGCTTCGGCATGGGCATGGTGATCGCATCGACGAGCGTGCTGCTGCTGAAGCTGTCGGCGCCGGAAGAGGCGGGCGCGAACTCGGCCGCCCTCCAGATCTCCGACGGGCTGTCGAACGTCCTGCTGCTGGCCGCGGGCGGAGCGGCCTTCGCCGCGCTCGGCGGCGGTGCGGTGGGGGCCGTGCACGGGGTGGCGGAGGCGGGGGCCGCCGGATCTCATCCGGGGGCGTTCGCGGTGGTCTTCCTGCCGATGGCGGGGGTGGCGCTGGTGGGGGCCTGGGTGGCGGCGCGGGTGCGGACAAGGGCTTAGTACCGCGTGGTACCACGCGGTTCCGTCCAAGCATGGCTGGTCTGAATCTGCGGTTCACCGAAGAAGAGCTGGACGCACTGCGTGCGCGCGCCGAGTCGGAAGGGCGGAGTATGCAGTCGTTCGCCCACGACGCGGTGATCACCGCCATAAACGAACACTCGCGCCTCTTCAACGAGGCTGCGGACCACGTGCTGAAGGTGAGTGAGGAGCTCAACCGGAGGCTCGCCTGATGAACTACCTCACGCTGCCCGAGCTGCTCGACCTCGCCGAGCGCCTCGGGGCCGCAGAGGTGCGCGACTACGGGCTGCTCGACTCGGCGCTCGCCCGCCCGCAGGCGAGCGTGTTCGGCCAGGACGCCTATCCGGACGTGTGGCAGAAGGCCGCGGCGCTCATGGAGTCCCTGGCCCGCAACCGTGCGCTCGTCGACGGGAACAAGCGCATCGCCTGGTATGCCACCTGGGTCTTCCTGCACATCAATGGGCATCGCCTGAGCGCGGACTTCGATGTCGACGCAGCCGAGAAGTTCGTGCTGGATGTGTGCCAGGGCGCTCTCGACATGCCCGAGATCGCCGAACGGCTTCCCGCTTTCGCCGTGTGACGCCGATCTGTGAAGACGATCTGTGAAGAGGGTCTCAGCGGCGCCGAACCGCCGTTCGTCCGTACGGGGTTCCGCGCCGCCCCCCGGTAAGGTGGCCCGGTTGTCGTATCGCGTGCGGGTCCGTCCCGGCCCGTGCGGACAGCGCCCCACGTACCCGAGAGACCCGAACCGGAGACCGTGACTACTACCGCCTCCCACCACCTCTCACCCGCCTTCCCCGGCCGCGCCCCCTGGGGCACGGCCGGCAAGCTGCGAGCCTGGCAGCAGGGCGCCATGGAGAAGTACATCCAGGAGCAGCCGCGCGACTTCCTCGCGGTCGCCACCCCCGGCGCGGGGAAGACCACCTTCGCGCTGACCCTCGCGTCATGGCTGCTGCACCACCACGTCGTGCAGCAGATCACCGTCGTCGCGCCGACCGAGCACCTGAAGAAGCAGTGGGCCGAGGCAGCGGCCCGGATAGGGATCAAGCTCGACCCCGACTACAGCGCGGGTCCGCTGAGCAAGGAGTACGACGGCGTCGCGGTCACCTACGCGGGCGTCGGCGTGCGGCCGATGCTGCACCGCAACCGCTGCGAGCAGCGCAAGACCCTCGTCATCCTCGACGAGATCCACCACGCCGGTGACTCGAAGTCCTGGGGCGAGGCGTGCCAGGAGGCGTTCGACCCGGCCACCCGGCGGCTCGCGCTCACCGGTACGCCGTTCCGGTCCGACACCAACCCGATCCCCTTCGTCATGTACGAGGAGGGCAACGACGGCATCCGGCGCTCCTCGGCCGACTACACCTACGGCTACGGCAACGCGCTCGCCGACGGCGTCGTCCGGCCCGTGATCTTCCTCAGCTACAGCGGCAACATGCGCTGGCGCACCAAGGCCGGTGACGAGATCGCCGCCCGGCTCGGTGAGCCGATGACCAAGGACGCCATCGGGCAGGCCTGGCGCACCGCCCTGTCGCCCACCGGCGAGTGGATCCCCAATGTGCTGGCCGCCGCCGACAAGCGGCTGAGCGAGGTGCGCAAGGGGATTCCGGACGCGGGCGGACTGGTCATCGCCACCGACCAGGAGTCGGCGCGCGAGTACGCCAAGATCCTCAAGCGGGTCACCGGTGAGAAGGCCACGGTCGTCCTCTCCGACGAGAAGGCCGCATCGAAGAAGATCGACCGGTTCAGCGAGGACGAATCCCGCTGGATGGTCGCGGTCCGCATGGTGTCGGAGGGCGTCGACGTGCCACGCCTCGCCGTGGGCGTGTACGCCACCACCATCTCGACGCCGTTGTTCTTCGCGCAGGCCGTCGGGCGCTTCGTGCGCTCGCGCAGGCGCGGTGAGACCGCCTCGGTCTTCGTACCGACCATTCCGATGCTGCTCGACTTCGCCAACGAGATGGAGGTCGAGCGGGACCACGTCCTCGACAAGCCCAAGAAGGGCAGCGACGAGGAGAACCCGTTCGCGGAGGAGGACAAGCTCCTCGCCGACGCCGAGAAGCTTGAGGACGAGGAGACCGAGGAGCAGCTGCCCTTCGAGGCCCTCGAATCCGACGCGGTCTTCGACCGGGTGCTGTACGACGGTGCCGAATTCGGCATGCAGGCGCACCCCGGCAGCGAGGAGGAGCAGGACTACCTGGGGATTCCGGGGCTGCTGGAACCCGACCAGGTGCAGCTGCTGCTCCAGAAGCGGCAGTCCCGGCAGATCGCGCACAGCCGCCAGAAGCCGGCCGGGGAGGCCGACCTGCTGGAGAAGCCGGCCGACGCGCGGCCGGTGGTCACGCACAAGCAGCTGCTCGGGCTGCGCAAGCAGCTCAACACGATGGTGTCGGCGTACACGCACCAGAGCGGCAAGCCGCACGGAGTGATCCACACCGAGCTACGGCGGGTGTGCGGCGGGCCGCCGAGCGCGGAGGCCACGGCCGGGCAGATCCAGCAGCGGATCAAGAAGGTCCAGGAGTGGGCCACCCGCATGACGTGAGTCGGCGGGGCGTTCGGATGCCGGCCCGGGGCGGGGACAGCGGTCCTCGCCCCGGGCCGGCGTCGTCGGTGCGGATGAGGGGGGCGGCTACCAGACGAACGGCGCGGACTGGTTGGCCGTGGCCACACACGGAACCGTGGCCGACGTCGGGGACGAGGCGACGATCTGCAGTGACCAGTTGGTGGCGCTCGGGGGAGCGGGCAGCACCACGGAATTCGTGCTGTCACCCGCAGCCAGGGTGCCGGAGGTGAGCTTCAGCGGGCCCAGGGTGATCGGGCTGCCGCCGCTCATGCCGGGGTTGGTCCTCCCGGAGAACTGCACCTGACTGGTGACGCCGCCCGAGGTCTTGGTGAGCTTGAGCGTCGTCGTGATGCTGTTCGGGTCGGCACTGGTACCGGCCGGCATGGTGATCGCGGTGGACGTGATCTTGATGGTCTTGGACGTGCCCGAGTCGGTGGCGGTCAGGGTGGCGAGACCGCTGCCCCAGGCGCCGCAGTCGTACGTGGCCGTCGCGGTGAGCGGGGTCACCGCATGGGCCGCCGGAGCCAGCGCGAGCGCGCCGGCCACGGAACAGGCCGCGGCCAGTACCAGCGGGATGCGTCTTCGATTCGACGACATGACGGGGGGAACTCCTTCCGGTTCTGAATTCCGCAGATTCACCGAAGAGGCGGATCCGCGTTGCCGGGCCCGGCATGTCGGGTGCAGTGAAACTGTGATCTTCAGAGAAGTCAAGAGATGTCAACCGGCACACTTGAATCAACGGCACGCTTGAATTTCTTGCGGAAATGCTTTTCGAGCATTTCAGACAAGGATCATTAAATTCTCTCTTGACTTCTCCGCACGTGACCTCCTCAATGTGCGCAATCAATGGGCCATGGAGGGGTGTCTGGTGATACGACGACGAAGACCCGGCGTGACCGGTCTGCTCGCTGCCTGCTTCGTGATGTCGCTGAGCTGCGCCGGGGCCACCGCCCAGGCCGCGCCGCCGGCCGGGTCGCAGGCCGCCGGTACGGTCACCCCGACCGTCCACTGCACCCTGCCCGCGGGCCAGGGCGAGGCGACCGGGCCGCAGCAGATGACCGTCGAGCTGTCGCCCGCGGTCGTCGCCCCGGGCGGCAAGGTGCACGCGAAGGTCACGCTCGGCCCGTCCCCCGCCACCAGCGGCCTCGCCCTGGAGGACGTGCCGACCATCCCCAGCCTCGACCTCGCCATGTCCGGCGGGGCGACCGGCACCGTCACGGTGCGGGGTGCCGAGTTCACCATGGACATCCCGGCCGGCAAGCCCATCGAACTCCCCCCGTACGAGGGCGACTTCCTGGTCCCCGCGAACGCCTCCGGGGACATCTCGTTCGCCCCGCTCCGTACGCTGACGCAGACCAAGGTGCTCGGCTCGGTCTTCGAGACGCCGTGCGGCGTCGTCGACGGCGGCGGCTCCATCGGCACCGTCACGGTGGAGGGCACCGGCTCCGAGCCCGCCACCCTGAGCGCGCCCGCCGACCCCGTACGCCCCAACACCGCCGTGACACTGGGCGGTTCGGGCTGGGCGCCGGGCGGCACGCCGGTGCCCTCGCTCTGCGCGGTGGGCGGTGGCGGCTGCGATCCGCTGAAGTTCAAGAGCCACACGCTCACCCTCGACAGCTACGGAACACTGCACGGCACGGCCACCCTCGCGGAGGCCGGTGCGGTGCCGGACGGTGCGTACGAGGTGAAGGTCAACGACGGTACGAAGGAGGCCACGGCCCCCCTCACCGTCAGGGCCGTCGCGGCCGGCGACCGCGAGATCTCGCTCTCGCAGAGCAGCGGCCCGGTCGGCAGCGTGATCACGGTCAACGGCAAGAACTACAACCCGGACCGCTGGATCAACGTCATCGGTCTCGACGCGACGGGCACCGGGCTCGATGACAGCGCGGTCTACGTCAAGAGCGGTTCGGACGGCACCTTCGCCGTCGAGTTCACCGTGATCTCCGATGCCGTGGTCGCCGTCCAGGCCGACGAGGGCAACGACCCGGCGACCGTGCGGACCGCCCCGTTCACCGTCTCCACGGGCGGGGGAGGCGGCGGCAGCGCCGACCAGAAGCTGAACACCTCGGTCAGGGCCGGGACGTTGTCCATGGTCCAGGACGGTGACATCGTCGACTTCGGTACGACGGTCCTGGGCACCGGCAGCGGTGTGCAGCGCTCCCGGCTCAACCGGGTCGAGGTGGAGGACGCCCGCGGCGTCGACAGCGGCTGGTCCCTGACCGCCACCCTCACCGGCTTCACCAGCACCGGCGGAGGCACCATCCCGGCCGGCGCCGTCCGGTGGACACCCAGGTGCACGGCGCAGAGCGGCAGCGTGGGGGTGCCGGTGGCCGGATCGCCCGCCGCGCTCGGAAGCGGGGCGGCGAGCCTGTGCCGGATGGATCCGGACGGCTCCCGCCCGTTCACCGGCGGCCGGTTCGACGCCGACGCCGATCTCACCCTCACCGTTCCCGGATTCACCCGGCCCGGAGATTACAGCGCCACTCTCACCCTCACCCTTCTCTGAGAACCGTCAGGAAAAGTCCCGGAGGCGCCCGCCCGCTCCGTATCGCATCGGAGCGGGCGGGCGCTCGACATTCCGGACCCGCCATTCCGGATTCGGAGAATTTCCGCAGCCGCGGACGACACCCATGGAGGAGCCGCATGCCCGCCCGACGATCGAGAAGAACCGAAAGACCGGGTGCGGTGTTACGCCGTGCCGTGGCCCTCACCGCCGGGGCCGTGCTCGTCTGGACCGGCGGCACCGTCGCACTCGCGCCCGCCGCCGAGGCCGGCACCGTCACCCCGACCGTCCACTGCTCCCTGCCCGCGGGCCAGGGCGAGGCGACCGGGCCGCAGCAGATGAGCGTCGACCTCTCGCCGGCCATCGTCGACCCGGGCGGCAAGGTGCACGCCAAGGTCACCCTCGGTCCGTCCCCCGCCACCAGCGGCCTCAGCCTGAGCGATGTGCCCACCACGCCCAGCATCGACTTCGCCATGTCCGGCGGTGCCACCGGCACGGTCACCGTGACCGGCCCCCGGATCAACCTCGACATCCCGTCCGGCAAGCCCATCGAAATCCCGCCGTACGAAGGGGACTTCATCATCCCCGCCGACGCGAGCGGCCCGATCTCCTTCACCCCGGTACGCAATCTGACGCGTACGAAGGTGCTCGGCTCCACCTACGAGACCCCGTGCGACGTGGTGAGCGGCGGCGGGTCCATCGGCACGGTGACCGCCGAGGGCACCGCGGGCCATCCGGCCACCCTGACCGCGCCCACCACCGCCGTCCGGCCGTCCACCGGTGTCGCCCTGTCCGGCAGTCTGTGGACCGCGGGCGCCACCCCCGTACCGTCGCTGTGCGCGGCCGACGGCGGCGGCTGCGACCCCGGCAAGTTCGTCTCCGGCACGCTCGCGATCAGCGGTTCGGGGGAGCTGACCGGAAGCGCGGTGCTCGCCGCCGCGGGCGCCGTGCCCGACGGCTCGTACCTGGTGAAGGTCGGCGACGGTACGAAGGAGGCGACCGCGCCCCTGACCGTCAAGGCGTATCAGCCCGACGGGCCACGGGCCATCGCGCTCTCCCGCGCCGGTGCGCCGGTCGGCAGCGTCATCGGGGTCACCGGCAGCAACTACTTCCAGGACCGGTGGATCAACATCATCGGCCTGGACGCGAGCGGGGCGACGCTCGACGACACCGCCGTCTATGTGAAGAGCACCCCCGACGGCACGTTCAGCGCCGAGTTCACCGTCTCCGACCCGGCCATCGCCTCGATCCAGGTCGACGAGGGCAACGATCCAGCCACTGTGCTGACCACACCGTTCACCGTGACCGACGCCTCCGCGACGCTCTCCGCGGGCGCGGCGAAGGTCAAGCCGGGCGGGACGATCGCCCTCTCCGGCGGCGACTGGCCGAGCGGCACCACACCCACCGCCGCGCTCTGTGCCGCCGACGGCGGCTCCTGCGACAGCGCCCGGATCAGCGGCTCCACGCTCCGGATCGGCGCCGACGGAACACTCGCCGGTACGGTCACCGTCGCCGGATCCACGCCGCGCGCCGTGTACGCGCTCCGGGTCACCGCCGGGGGAGCGCAGGCGCTCACCCCGCTGACCGTCGCCCCGTCCTTCGTCGTGCTCACCCCGTCGGCCGGTCCTAAGGGCACCGCCGTCACCGTCATCGGGCAGGGCTTCGCGAAGGTCGCGACCGTCTCCATCGTCGGGCTGCGGGCCGACGGCTCGCAGACGTCCGACCCGGCGAAGACCAAGGTGGTCGGGCTGGACGGGGCGTTCTCGCAGACCTTCCGGGTCGACGCCGCCGACACCGTCGCCATCCGGGTCCGGGAGGTACTCGTCAACCCACGTACCGAGACGGCGGCGTTCACCGTCCAGGACGGGACCGTCCCCGCCGGACCGTCCTTCGCGCTCTCGCCGTCCGAGGGGCCCGTCGGCACGGCGGTCCAGGTGACCGGGCGCGGATTCGCCCCCGTCGCCACGGTCTCGGTGACCGGCCGCACCGCGGACGGGAAGCAGACCGCCGACCCGTACGTCACCCGGGTCATCGGCCTCGACGGCACCTTCGCCCTCGTCTTCACCGTCCGCGACCCGGCGACGAAGGCGATCCGGGCCTGTGAGGTGCTCGTGAACGGAAAAATTGTGCAGCAGTCATTCACCGTGAGTTAACGGCTGTTCACTTCCGGTGCGCGAACCGCCGTGAAGGCGTCGGCCGACCTGGACGCGCGTAGATCCCCGGGCTCCGGCCGGCGCCGCGCTGACCGGCGCTTATGCTGCTTCAAGACAACCCTGCCCCCGGCGACGCCCGGATTCTGGACGAGGTCTTCCGCTGAGCGGACTCCCTCGCTACTGTCCCAAAAAATGAACGCCCCGTGGCAGAGCCGCCGCGGGGCGCAGCCGGTGCCTGGCCAGGCCGGCGGCCTCTCCGTGCGTCGCCGCTGGGACCGGCGGCGCACATTCCGTGGGAACCAGCCGCTGCCGCTCATCAAAGAGGAGAGGGCGTCGTGACCGCGGAAACCTCCCAGACGCTCGACCGGGGCCTGAGGGTCCTCAAACTGCTTGCCGACACCGACCACGGCCTGACCGTCACCGAGTTGTCCAACAAACTCGGTGTCAACCGGACCGTGGTCTACCGTCTGCTCGCCACCCTGGAACAACACGCCCTGGTACGCCGTGATCTGGGCGGCCGGGCCCGAGTGGGGCTGGGTGTGCTGCGCCTGGGCCGCCAGGTGCACCCGCTCGTCCGCGAAGCCGCACTGCCCGCGCTGCGCTCGCTCGCCGAGGACATCGGGGCCACCGCCCATCTCACGCTGGTCGACGGCAGCGACGCGCTGGCCGTCGCGGTCGTCGAGCCGACCTGGACCGACTACCACGTGGCCTACCGGGCCGGTTTCCGCCATCCGCTGGACCGGGGCGCCGCCGGCCGGGCGATCCTCGCCGCCCGCCAGAAACCGGTCGGCGAGACCGCCTTCACCCTCACCCACGGCGAACTGGAGGCCGGGGCGAGCGGGGCCGCGGCGGCACTGGTGGGGGTGACCGGGGTCGAGGGCAGCGTGGGCGTGGTGATGCTCGCGGATTCCGTACCCGAGCGCGTCGGCCCGCGCGTGGTGGACGCCGCCCGGGAAGTCGCGGACGCGCTCCGGTAGCGCGTTGCGAGCCGGACCGGCGCCCGCGGGCAGAGGCGGACGGCGCGGGTGCCCGGGTCGTGGCAGGGGCCGGTTAGATTGGGCGGGTGCTCTCTCGTCTCTCGCGCCCCCGTGCCCTCACCCTGTGCGCCGTGCCCGTCCTCGCCCTGTTCGGTGTGGCCGCCTTCGCGCCGCTGCCGTTCACCCTGGCGCAGCCCGGCTCGACCGCGAACGTGCTCGGGGACGACCACGGCACGCCCGTGATCAGCATCAAGGGTGCGCCGACCCGCCCCACCGAGGGCGAGCTGCGGATGACGACGATCGTCGCGACCGGGCCCACCGCCGATGTCGGCGTCGGTGATGTGATCGACAGCTGGTTCCGTACGGACCGGGCGGTGCTGCCCCGCGACTCCGTCTACCCGAGCGGTGGCTCCGAGAAGGAGATCGAGAAGCACAACCTCGACGACATGCGGAAGTCGCAGCACTCCGCGGTCGACGCCGCCCTGAACTACCTCGGGAAGAAGCCCGGTTCGGTCGATGTGACCCTGCATCTCGCCGACGTGGGCGGCCCCAGCGCCGGTCTGTTCTTCGCGCTCGGCATCGTCGACAAGCTGGAGGGCGACGGCTCCGGCGGCGATCTCACCGGTGGCCGCACCATCGCGGGCACCGGCACGATCCAGGCGAACGGGGAGGTCGGCGCGGTCGGCGGGGTGTCGCTGAAGACCCAGGCCGCGCACCGCGACGGAGCGAGCGTCTTCCTCGTGCCGAAGGCGGAGTGCAGGGAGGCGGGCGCCGAGCTTCCCAAGGGGCTGCGGCTGATCCCGGTCACGACTCTGAAGGGCGCGGTGTCCTCGCTCCGGGCGCTGGAACAGGGACACAAGGTCCCGAGCTGCTGACCTCGCCGGCCGGTGACGGTACTGCGGCCCCGCCCGCCCCCGTACCGTCCATCGTGCGCCACACCGGGAACACCAGCGGGCTCAGCGTCGCCAGCAGGTACACCCCGCCCATCGCCAGCAGCGCACCGTTCGCGCCCGCGCTCTCGACCAGCAGGCCGGCCGCGAGACCGCCCACCGGCATGGCCAGTTCGCCGCCCGCGGTGAGGACCCCGGAGACCCGGCTGCGCAGTTCGTCGGGCACGGTTCCGTAGATCAGGGTCGTCAGGATCGGGTTCAGCACCCCGCCCGCGAGACCGCTCAGCGCCATGGTCACGGCGAGCGGCAACGTCGTCCCGGTCAGCGCCGCGACCACGTACCTGGGCGCGCCGCACAGCAGCACGCACACCGTGAACACGGCCCGCCGCGAGAAGTGGTGCCCGACCGCCCCGTACAGCAGCGCACCGGCCAGCCCGCCCGCGCCGAACAGCGCGGTGAGCAGTCCGATGTCCCCGGCCCCGCCCAGTTCGGCGGAGGCGTGCACCGGCAGCAGGACGGCGTTCCAGCCCTGGTCGGTGCCGTTCATGAACAGGACCATCACCACGACCGCCAGCAGCAGCCGGTTGCCCAGCAAGTAGGCGAATCCCTCGCGCAGTTCGGTGCGGTACGCCCGCAGCGAGACCGGCGCCGCGGCCTTGTGCGGCTCGGCCGCGCGCACCCCTCGTACGCCTGCCGCGATCAGCAGCGCGGACGTCAGGAACGTCGCCGCGTCCAGCAGCAGCACGGTCTCCGCGCCGACGAGCGCGATCAGCACGCCGGCCAGCGCCGCCCCGACCATCCGGGCGCCGCGCGAGACGGCGTCGAAGAGGCTGGCGGCGCGGGTGAGGGTGGTGTCGGCGTGCTCGGCGAGATCCGGCACGAGGACATAGCGCGCGGTGTCGCCCGGGGTGTGCGCGAGCCCGCCGACCGCCATCAGCGCGCACAGCATCCAGAAGGCCAGGGTGTCCGCGTGGTGCAGCAGCGGGATGGCGGCGACGGAGAGGCCGCACACCAGGTCGGAGGCGACGGAGACCCGGCGCCGTCCGATCCGGTCGATGACGGGACCGCCGATCAGGGCGGAGACGACGATCGGCAGGGTCGCGCAGAAGGCCACGACACCGGCCCGGCCCGCGCTGCCCGTGGTCTCCAGCACGAACCACGGAACGCCGATCAGGGTAAGTGAACTACCGGCCCTGGATACGGAGTTGGCGGCCAGTACGGCGGCGAGCGGTATGCGGCTGCGGTTCCCCCGGCCGGTCATGCCGTACCGGCTGCGGCATGGCCACGGCCGGAGTGGCGGGGCAGGATGCGCAGTCCCAACTCGACCAGACCCCAGCCCAGTCGGGTGCGCAGCCCGGTGCGCGAAGCGGTCTGCGCGAGGTCGAACTCCGTTGCGTACTGCCGTAGTTCGGTGGAGCGCATGTTGTGCAGGAGCAGGTGCGTGTCGGAGTGCATGACAGTGTCCTTCCTTCCGGTCAGGAGGGGCTCGTTGCCCGCGGGGCTGGTTACTCCGCGGGACGCGGGAAGAGGTGCACATGGCTGCGGACGTTGGCCGATCCCTCGGTGCCCTCCGGAACCCGGCCCCGGTAGCTCTCGATGAGTTCGTGGATCTTCCCGATCAGCTCCTCGGAGAGATCCGGCGTGAGGCGCACCTTGAAGTCGCTGACGTCCCAGCCGTGGCGCCACTCCTCGGGCCATTCGCGCATGGTGCCGATCCAGGTGTTCAGCTCCTGGGCGTGCGTGGTGGCCATCTCGTGGAGTACGACGTCGACCGCACCGCGCACCTCGGGGTCCGGGTGGCTCAGGAAGCTGCCGCTGTCGAAGACGGTGCCCCGGTGCGCGGCCCGCCACCAGCGCTCGCGGCCCTTGCCGCGTTCCGGGTCGTCCTCGACGAAGCCGTACGCCGCCAGCTGCCTGAGGTGGTAGCTGGTGGCGCCGCTGGACTCGCCGAGCCGGTCCGCGAGGCGGGAGGCGGTGGCAGGACCGTACTCCCGCAGGGCGGCCAGCAGGCGCAGCCGCAGGGGGTGGGCCAGCCCGCGCAGGGTGCGGGCGTCGACCTTGTGGATGTTCTCGGTTTCGGCGGGGGTCTCGGCGCCGTCCTCTGTTGCGGGCATGGGTAAACCATAGAGTTGCAAAACTCTCTTTGCAACAGATTCTTTGCAACAAAACCTTTGCGAGGAGACTCCTCGGCTCACCCCTCCTTGATGAACCCCTCCTGGATCAGCCAGTCCTTCGCCACCTGGTGCGGGTCCTGCCCGTCCACGTCCACCTTGGAGTTGAGCACCTGGGCGACCTCGGTGGTCAGCTTCTTGCTGACCGGGTCGAGCAGCCCGGCGATCTCCGGATACTTCTCGAAGGTCTTGGTGTGGATGACCGGCGCCGCGTTGTAGTTGGGGAAGAAGTGCTTGTCGTCCACGAGCACTTCGAGGTCCATCGCCTTGATCCGGCCGTCCGTGGTGAACACCTCGCCCAGCAGGCAGGAGTCGGACTTCGACACCTGGGTGTAGATGATCCCGGCGTCCATCTTCTTGATGTTGGCGGCCGGGAGCGACATCCCGTACGCCTTCTCCATGCCCGGCAGCCCGTCGTCGCGCGAGGCGAACTCGTTCTCCACGCAGATCGTCACCGCCGACGGGTTCTTCTTCGCCAGCGCCGCGACGTCGGAGAGCGTCTTCAGGTGGTACTTCGCGTTGTTCTTCCGGCTGATGGCGAGTGCGTAGGTGTTGTTGAGTGTGGACTGCGGAAGCCAGGTCACCCCGTTCTTCCGGTCCTCGTCCCGGACCGCCTCCCACTGCTCGATCGGGTCGGGGATCGGCTTCGCGTGGCCGAGGTAGGTGATCCAGCCGGTGCCCGTGTACTCGTACATCGCGTCCGCGTCGCCCTTGATGATCGCCTCGCGGGCGCTGATCGAGCCGGGCAGGTTCGTCCGGTCCAGGACCTCCGCGCCGGCGGCCTTGAAGACCAGACCGATCATCTGGCCCAGGACGATGTTCTCGCTGAAGTTCTTCGAGGTGACGGTCAGCGAGGCACCGTCCAGCGGCTTCCCCCGGCCGACCGAGCCCGGCTCCACGTCGTCCACCATCGGCGAGCCGCTCTTCAGCCCGCACCCGGAGAGCAGCAGCGCCAACGCCACCGCACCCACCAGAGCGGTACGCAGCTTCCGCGGACCCATCACCCCACCTCCAGTCCGCGCGGCGTCAGCGCCACCTCGACCAGTGAGGCCAGCCAGTCCACCAGCAGCGCCAGCACCACCGTCAGTACGGAACCGAGCACCAGCACCGGCATCCGCTGGGTCTGGATGCCCGAGGTGATCAGGTCTCCGAGGCCGCCGCCACCGACGAAGGTGGCCAGGGTCGCCGTGCCGACATTGAGCACCAGCGCCGTGCGCACACCGGCCAGGATCAGCGGGACGGCGAGCGGCAGTTCGACCTTGGTGAGCGTCCCCGTCGCCGACATGCCGATGCCGCGCGAGGCCTCGACCAGGTTCGGCTCGATCGCCTTGAGGCCGGCCACCGTGTTGGAGAAGACCGGCAGCACCGCGTAGATCACCATGCCGATGATCGCCGTCGACGGACCGATGCCCAGCCAGATCACCAGCAGTGCCAGCAGACCGATCGCCGGTGTCGCCTGCCCGATGTTGGCGACCGCCGTGACCACGGGGGCGCCCTTGCTCAGCCCGCGCCGGGTCAGCGCGATCCCCAGCGGAATGGCGATGATCAGCACCCAGAACGTCGAGATCGCGGTCAGCCGCACATGCTGCCACCAGCGCAGCTGCACATTGCCGCCGGTGAGTGAGTTCCGCGCGATCGAGTCGAGCTGGACATTGGTGATCCACAGATACGTGATGACCAGCACGATCACCAGCCCGACCGGCATCAGCACCAGCTTGCGCCAGGTGAACCGGCGCGGCGGACCTGCCGGTGGCGGGGCGGGCTCCTCCTCCTCGTCCCGGAAGGCATGGCCCTTGACGTCGTGCTCGCCGGGCGGGCGGTCCTTGTCGGAGGAGGGTGTGGGGGGCCCGGAGCGCGCCCGGCGGAAGGATTCACGGTTCAACGGGGAGTTGGGAGTCATGAGCCCGGACCGCCCTCCAGCTCTGCCTCGGTCTGGTGGCTGCGCAGCTCCTCCAGGTCGTGCTGGTGCTCGATGGCGGCGAGCCGGTCGGCCTCCAGCAGCTCATGGACGGAGTTCATCAGGGTCTGCATGTCGACGACCCCGATGAACTCGCCGCGCCGCCCGGTCACCGCGACCCGCCCGCCGCTGTCGGTCAGTACCGCCTCCAGCGCGTCGTGCAGCGTGGCGTCGCGCGTCACCGTGTCGTGGACCAGCTGCCCGGCACGCGCCAGCGAGCCCCGGGCCCGCATCAGGTCGCCGCGCCGCAGCCACTTGTACGGGCGGTTCCTGCGGTCCAGCATCAACAGCTCGTTGTGCATGCCGCTGCGCAGCTTGTTGAAGATCGACTGGAGCGGGTCGTCGACCGTCACCGTCGGGAACGCGGCCATCTCCACATCCCGTACTCGGGTGAGATTGAGCCGCTTCAGCGCCGCGCCGGCCCCGACGAAGCCCGAGACGAAGTCGTCCGTCGGATTGGTGAGGATCGCCTCCGGGGTGTCGAACTGCGCGATGTGCGAACGCTCCCGCAGCACGGCGATCCGGTCACCCAGCTTGATCGCCTCGTCGAAGTCATGGGTGACGAAGACGATCGTCTTGTGCAGTTCGTGCTGGAGCCGGATCAGCTCGTCCTGGAGGTGGTCGCGGGTGATCGGGTCGACCGCGCCGAACGGTTCGTCCATCAGCAGCACCGGCGGATCGGCCGCCAGCGCCCGCGCCACGCCCACCCGCTGCTGCTGGCCGCCGGAGAGTGCGCGGGGATAGCGCCCGTGGAACTCGCGGGGATCCAGCCCCACCAGATCGAGCATCTCCTCGACCCGGTCCTTCACCCTCGACTTCGACCAGCCGACCATCTTCGGCACGAGGGCGATGTTCTCGGCGACCGTCATGTGCGGGAAGAGACCGGACGACTGGATGGCGTATCCGATCTTGCGGCGCAGCTTCACCGGGTCGATGTCGGTGACGTCCTCGTCATTGATCCTGATCCGCCCGGACGACGGCTCGATCAGCCGGTTGATCATCTTCAGGGTGGTGGACTTCCCGCAGCCGGACGGGCCGACGAAGATCACCGTCTCGCCGGCCTTGATGTCCATCGAGACGCTGTCCACCGCCGGGCTCGGATTGCCCGGATAGCGCTTGGTCAGGTCCTCCAGCTGGATGGTGGCGCCTGACGTGGTTCTCTTCGTTCCGGCGCCGTCGGCGGTCGTGTTCCCGGTGACGGTCTCAGACACGGATCCCCCTCGGAATGGTGAGCCGCCCCAGCAGTACGTACGCGGCATCGAAGATCAGGGCGAGGATGACGATGCCGAGCGTGCCCGCGAGCACCTGATTGAGCGCGTTGGCGCTGCCCAGCGAGGCGATGCCGCGGAAGATCTCGTTGCCCAGGCCGGGGCCCGAGGCGTACGCGGCGATGGCGGCGATGCCCATCAGCATCTGTGTGGAGACCCGGATGCCGGTGAGGATCGGCGGCCAGGCGAGCGGCAGTTCCACCCGGCAGAGCCGGGCCGGACGCGACATCCCGATGCCCTTCGCCGCGTCGACCAGCGCCGGATCGACGCCGCGCAGCCCCACGATGGAGTTGCGGACGATGGGCAGCAGCCCGTACAGCGTCAGGGTGATCACGGTGGGCGCGACCCCGAGGCCGACGAGCGGGATGAGCAGACCGATCGCGGCGAGGGAGGGGATGGTGAGGATCGTCGCGGTAGAGGTGATGGCCAGTGACCCCGCCCAGCCGCTGCGGTAGGTGACGACGCCGATCAGGATGCCCAGCACGGTGGCGATGACCATGCACTGGAACACGGCACTGACGTGCTGGTACGCGTCGGTGAGCAGCTGTTGGTGTTGGTTGGCCAGGTACTCCCAGAAGCTCACGCACCCCTCCTCGGCTCAGTCGTTGTCCTCCGCGGCCTGCTCGACGAGCGGGATGATCCGCAGCGGAACCGGGTTCTCCATGACGATGGCCGTGGAGGCCCGGACGATGCCATCAAAACCGACAACCCGGTCGATCACCCGCTGAAGATCGGCGTTGGAACGTGCGACGAGTCGGCAGAGCATGTCGCCGTGCCCGGTGGTGGTGTGCAGCTCCAGCACTTCCGGTACGCCGGTCAAGTGAGCCCGTACATCGGCTCCTTGGCCCTGCTTGATCTCCAGCGTGGCGAAGGCGGTGACGGGGTAGCCGAGCGCCGCCGGATCGACCGCCGGGCCGAATCCGCGGATGACTCCATTCGACTGAAGCCGGTCGAGGCGGGCCTGCACCGTCCCGCGGGCCACGCCGAGCCTGCGCGATGCTTCCAGTACACCGATGCGGGGCTCGCGGGCCAGCAGCACGATGAGCCGCCCGTCCAGATGATCGATCGCCATGGTCTTCTCCGGAAGGTCGACGTGATGGTCATCATGTACAGATAGCCCGTTCATCATCCCCATCCGCTGTACAGATTGCCCAGCAAATCCATGAACTATTGCGCACCTTGCGAAGCGGCGAGAGCCTTCGGACATGACTGAGACTCTGCACACCACCCCCGAAACAGCCCGGCAGGCCGACCCCTTCCCGGTCAAGGGAATGGACGCGGTCGTCTTCGCCGTCGGCAACGCCAAGCAGGCCGCGCACTACTACTCGACGGCGTTCGGCATGAAGCTGGTCGCCTACTCCGGACCGGAGAACGGCAGCCGCGAGACGGCGAGTTACGTACTGACCAACGGATCGGCCCGTTTCGTCTTCACCTCCGTCATCAAGGCCGCCACCGACCACGGCCGCTTCCTCGCCGACCATGTGGCCGAGCACGGCGACGGCGTCGTCGACCTGGCCATCGAGGTCCCGGACGCCCGCGCGGCCTATGCGTACGCGGTCGAGCACGGCGCCCACGGCCTCGACGAGCCGTACGAGGTCAAGGACGAGCACGGCACCGTGGTGCTCGCCGCGATCGCCACGTACGGCAAGACCCGCCACACCCTCGTCGAGCGTTCCGGCTACGACGGCCCGTACCTGCCCGGCTTCGTCCAGGCCGCGCCGATCGTCGAGCCGCCCGCCAAGCGCACCTTCCAGGCCATCGACCACTGCGTCGGCAATGTGGAACTCGGCCGGATGAACGAGTGGGTCGGCTTCTACAACAAGGTCATGGGATTCACCAACATGAAGGAGTTCGTGGGCGACGACATCGCCACCGAGTACTCCGCGCTCATGTCGAAGGTCGTCGCCGACGGCACCCTGAAGGTCAAGTTCCCGATCAACGAACCGGCCGTCGCCAAGAAGAAGTCCCAGATCGACGAGTACCTGGAGTTCTACGGCGGCGCCGGTGTCCAGCACATCGCGCTCGCCACGAACGACATCGTCGCCTCGGTCCGGGCGATGCGGGCGGCGGGCGTCCAGTTCCTGGACACGCCCGACTCGTACTACGACACCCTCGGCGAGTGGGCGGGCGAGACCCGCGTGCCCGTGGAGACCCTGCGCGAGCTGAAGATCCTCGTCGACCGCGACGAGGACGGCTACCTGCTGCAGATCTTCACCAAGCCGGTCCAGGACCGCCCGACCGTCTTCTTCGAGATGATCGAACGCCATGGCTCGATGGGCTTCGGCAAGGGCAACTTCAAGGCCCTGTTCGAGGCGATCGAGCGCGAGCAGGAGAAGCGCGGCAACCTCTGAGTCCTCGGAGCCCTCTGAGCACTCCGAGCCCTTTGGTTCCTCGGAGTGCGATGGCGAACAGTCGCCGGACGGCCAAAAACATCGGCCGTCCGGCGATGGGCGTGACCGGCTCCGGGGCCCGTCAGCGGCTGCTTGAGGTCTTTGGGGCCCGAGGTGCCTGTGAGGCCTGTGAGGCCTGTGAGGCCTGTGAGGCCTGTGGGGCTTGCGGGGCCTGAGGTGTCTGAGGTGCCTGAGGGGCTGTTTCGGCCGGGGGCACCGGCTCGGGCTCCGGGTCCGGCTGCATGTCCTGGGGGCCGCCCGCCGGGGGAGAGGGCAGACGGTCCAGGGCCTGCTGGGCGGCAGGCCCGGCCAGGGGCGAGAACCGGGGGTTGGTGCGCAGGGCCTCCTCCAGATTGCGGCGCGCCGGACCGTAGTCCCGCAACGCCTTCTGGATCACGCCCAGGTGGTACGCGTACGAGGCGTTCTGCCCGCCCGTGTCGACCGCGCGGGCCGCGTACTTCAGGGCGGTGGCCGGGTCGCCGGAGCGGTGCAGGGCCCAGCCCAGCGCGTCCGCCACCGCCGTGCTGCGGTGCTGCCGCGCCCACTCGGCGTTCAGCAGCTCGACCGCCTTCGCCGGATTCCCGTGGTCGGCCTCGAAACGGCCGCGCAGGAGCGCGTTGTCCACGCCCTGGCCGTCGTCATGGGCGAGTGCCTCGCGGAGCCGTGCGTACTGCTTTGCGGCCTCCCCGCCCCGCCCCAGCGACTCGTACAACTCGCCCAGTTCCAGCAGGTATTCGGGCCGGGGAAGATGCTCCAGCGCCGCCCGGTAGTCGCGCTGCGCCTCGTCCGTGCGGCCGAGCGCAGCCAGCGCCCTGGCCCGGCCCGCGAGCGAGGGATGGTGTGCGCGGTCGGTCCGCAGCGCCGCGCCGTACTGCGCGACCGCCCCCTCCGGCTCGCCCCGCTCCCAGGCCAGTTCGCCCAGCAGGTACAGGCATTCCGCCTTCTGCGCGGGTGTGGTCGCCCGGTCCGCCGCGTCCTGCGCGTTGGCCAGCGCGTCCTCGCGCCAGCCGCGGTCCAGGTACATCCGTGCCTTCTGCATGAGCGCCGGGACCCCCGCACGCAGCGCCGTGAATTTCTCCACCGCCCTGTTCACCGACTTGTAGTCCCCGAGACCGCTGTACGCGTCGATCAGCGCCGGATACACGGCCCACTGCGTCGGCTGCCGCTTCTGTACCGTCTCGCCCCACTTCTTCGCCGTGACGAAGTCGTGCCGGGCATCGGCGAGCGCCGCGAGTCCCACCCAGGCCGCCGTGTTCCCGTTCTCGCCCGGCTCGACATCCAGCGAGCGCTTCAGCGCCTGCTCGGCCCGGCCGTAGTACGCCGCGTCCGCAGAACGCCGCCCCCACTCCACGTAGGCCGTACCGAGCACCGCCCAGGACCGAGCGTCGGACGGATGCGTGCCCACCCACTGCTGCCGGTCCCCGATCAGCGCCGTCAGATCGGAGAGCGAGGCCGGTGAGCCGTCGGCCGTCGCCGTCAGCGCACGCGAGACCGAGCCGGGCGCGGGCGGCGGCGAGGCCTTCTTCCCGTCGTCCGGAACGGCCACCACCGCACCCGTCACCAGCACCGCACCCGCCACCACGCCCACGGCAGCCCTGCGCAGCGTCGTACGCAGCGAGACGGGCGGGGGCTCGGCCAGTGACGCAGGGTCACAGAGCGCGGAGAGTGCGGAGGCGCCGGAGGGACAGGAGGCGCGGGAAGGGCTGGAGGGACCAGGGGGATCAGAGGGGCTGGAGGGGTCGGAGGGGCTGGAATTATCGGAAGTCTTATGGGGTGGGCGGCTCGGATCGGGGGGCTGCGGAGGCTGCTGCGGCATGACATCCATGCCGATCACTCTGCGTCAGCACTAAGAGCCCACTATGTCTTGCGAAGGCCGCCGCAGACGGGTTCACACCAATGGGCCCGGGTGTCACGCTTGGATCATGAACGGTCTTCTCGAACAACTGCGTGCGGGTCTGCCCGCCGAGGCCCTGATCACGGATCCCGACGTCACCGCCTCGTACGCCCACGACATGGCGAGCTTCTGCGAAGCGGGCTCGCCCGCGGTCGTCGTGCTCCCGCGCACGGTCGAGCAGGTCCAGCACGTGATGCGCACGGCCACGGCCCTGCGCGTCCCGGTCGTCCCGCAGGGAGCCCGTACCGGCCTGTCGGGCGCGGCCAACGCCTCCGACGGCTGCATCGTGCTGTCCCTGGTGAAGATGGACCGGATCCTGGAGATCAGCCCGGTCGACCGGATCGCCGTGGTCGAGCCCGGCGTCATCAACGCGGTGCTGTCCCGGGCGGTCAACGAGCACGGTCTCTATTACCCGCCGGACCCCTCCAGCTGGGAGATGTGCACCATCGGCGGCAACATCGGCACCGCGTCCGGCGGCCTGTGCTGCGTGAAGTACGGCGTCACCGCCGAATACGTACTCGGCCTGGAGGTCGTCCTCGCCGACGGGCGCCTGCTCAGCACCGGCCGCCGCACCGCGAAGGGCGTCGCCGGCTACGACCTCACCCGGCTCTTCGTCGGCTCGGAGGGCAGCCTCGGCATCGTCGTCAAGGCCGTGCTCGCGCTGAAGCCCCAGCCGCCGGAGCAGCTGGTCCTGGCCGCCGAGTTCCCGAGCGCGGCGACCGCCTGCGACGCGATCTGCCGGATCATGGAGCGTGGTCACACTCCGTCACTCCTCGAACTGATGGACCGTACTACGGTCCAGGCCGTCAACAAGATGGCCAACATGGGCCTCCCCGACACCACGGAGGCGCTGCTGCTCGCCGCCTTCGACACCCCGGACCCGTCGGCCGATCTGGCCGCCGTCGCCGAGCTGTGCACCGCCGCGGGCGCCACCGACGTGGTCCCCGCGGAGGACGCCGCCGAGTCCGAAATGCTGCTCCAGGCCCGGCGGATGTCGCTCACGGCGCTGGAGACCGTCAAGTCGGCCACGATGATCGACGACGTCTGCGTACCCCGCTCGAAGCTCGGCGCCATGCTGGAGGGCACCGCGGCCGTCGCCGAGAAGTACGACCTCACCATCGGCGTCTGCGTGCACGCGGGCGACGGCAACACCCACCCCGTCGTCTGCTTCGACCACACCGACGCCGACGAGTCCCGGCGGGCCCGTGAGTCGTTCGACGAGATCATGGCGCTCGGCCTGGAGCTCGGCGGCACGATCACCGGCGAGCACGGCGTCGGCGTCCTGAAGAAGGAGTGGCTCGCGCGCGAGCTGGGCGAAGTGAGCGTCGAACTGCACCGGGGCATCAAGCAGGCGTTCGACCCGCTGGGGCTGCTCAACCCCGGCAAGGTGTTCTGACGGCCGGGCGGAACCGCGCCCGCTCACGCCTCGCCGTCCTGCGACTCGTCCGACGGCCACGGGTCGCGCAGCCACAGGTCGTCGGCCGGCAGCGGCGCGAGCAGTTCGGCGAGGCCCTCGTCGATCCCGAGCCGCTCGGCCTCCGTGCCGGGCGGGACCACCCGCAGCGTCCGCTCCACCCAGGCGGCCACCGCGGCGGACGGCACCTCCAGGAGCGCGTTTCCGTCGGGCGAGCTCAGCGCGACGAAGATGACGTTGCGCCGGTCGACCTTGGTCGGCCAGATCCGGACATCCCCGTGACCGCACGGCCGGAACACCCCTTCGACCAGCAGATCGCGGGCGAACGTCCAGTGGACCGGGTAGTCGGAGCCGATGTGAAAGGCCACGTGCACGGCGTACGGGTCCTCCGTGCGGTACGTCAGACGGGCGGGGACAGGGATGCTGCGCTCGGGCGACAGGACCAGCTTGAGTTCCAGCTCGCGTTCCACGACGGTGTGCATGAGTGCGTCCTTCCGGTGCCTGTGGGCCGGCCTCATGACCGGTCCGCACAGGGAGAGAGCGCCCTCCCCGCCATCTATTACGCGACTTCCGAAAAAATTTCTGGGCGACGGGAAAGTGGCCCAAACCCCTGGAGTGGCCCAGGGGTACGCGGGCGTCTGGTAGATGTGGACCCGTTGTATTCAGGCCTCGAAGAGATACGGGACCACGGTGATGAGCGCCCCAACCCCGGCACCCGGTGACGAAAGCCCCCGCGAGGGGTACTACCCCGACCCGTCCATTCCCGGATATGTCCGGTACTGGAACGGGGCCTCGTGGGTGCCAGGCACGAGCCGTCCCGCCCCTCAGCAGGGCGAGTCGATGCCTGCGGCGCCTTCCGGAGCGGCACCCTCCGAACCGGCCGCCGAGCCGCAGCCGCAGCCGCAGCCGCAGCCGTCGGTCCCGGCGCCGGTGGACGAGACCGGTCCGGTCTTCCTGGATGAGGAGCCCTACGCGGGCAACCGCCCCGAACCGGCCACCGCCTGGCAGGCCGACGCCTCCCGGCAGACCGGATTCGGCGGGGAACGCGACCGACGGGTCTCCTGGGGCGGCACCGGGCAGCCCGGCGAACAGGACGGAAAGAGCGGACAGGGCCTGCCGGGCGATCCGGCCCGGCCGTCCGGGCCGGAGTCCGGGGCCGGTTCGGAGTCCGGCCACGATCCGCGTACGCCCGCGAACCGCGCCCCGGCCGGCCAGGTGCCGGACGACCGCGCCCCGGCGGTCCGTACCCCCGTCGACCGTGCCCCCGCGGACCCGCGACAGCCCGCCGCCTCACCCTCTCCCTCTCCTTCGTCCTCTTCCCCCGCGCCGGACCCGGCGGGCGGTGCGCTGCCGGGCGCGCGTGATGCCGGTGGCCAGGCCCCCGAGCACACCGTCGCGATCCGGGTCGGCCGCCAGGGCCGTCCCGGCGGCAGCGGTACGGGCAGCGATGGCGGAACGGATGCCGGCGCGGACGACGCGGGGCGCCCGCCCGCCGACGGGACGGTCACGATCCGGGCCGTGGGCCAGGGCGGCCGCCCGCCCGCCCGGCGGACGACGGAACCGGCGACCGCGGAGGGGACGATGGCGATCCGCGCGATCGCCCCCGGCACGGGCGCACAGCCCGCCGCCCCGGCACAGAATCCCGCCCCCTGGGCGCAGCAGGCCAATCAGCCCGCCCAGCCCGCCCAGCCCTCTCAGCCTGCCCAACTCGCCCAGCCTGCCCAGTCGGCCCGGCCCCAGCCGCAGCCCCCGCTCCAGCCTCAACCCCAGTCCCAGCCCCAACTTCCGGTCCAGCAGCACCAGCCCCAGCCCCGGCCCCATCCTCAGGCCCAGTTCCAGCAGCCCCGCCCGCAGTCCGGTGTGCAGGGGGCCCAGCCGGACCAGCCCGTCGTCCCCTGGAAGCCCCCGGTCGACGACCCCTTCCAGCAGCTCGCACAGGCCCAGGCGGCGGCCAGGCCCGCCGGGCTCGGCAAGCGGTTCGCCGCCCGGTTGATCGACAGCGTCGTGCTGCTGGCGCTCGTCGGCGCGATCGGCTTCCCGCTCGTCTCGCAGGCACTGGACCACATCGACGAGAAGATCAGCGCGGCGAAGCTGTCCGGCGAGACGGTCACCGTCTGGCTGGTGGACTCCACCACGGCCGGTCTGTTCGGCGCGGTGCTCGGTGCCTTCCTCGTGCTCGGTGTCCTGCTGGAGGCGCTGCCCACGGCCAAGTGGGGACGTACGCTCGGCAAGAAGCTCTGCGGACTCGAAGTGCGGGACATCGAGTCCCACGACGCCCCGTCCTTCGGCGCCGCGCTGCGCCGGTGGTTGGTCTACGGCGTGCTGGGTGTCCTCGTGATCGGGGTGGTCAATGTGCTGTGGTGCCTGTTCGACCGGCCGTGGCGCCAGTGCTGGCACGACAAGGCGGCCCACACCTTCGTGGCCGACTGACCGCACCCCTTCGGCTGACGTCCCATCGGGTGAGGGACGGTCGGGGCCGGCCCGTTCCCCCGAACGCACCTGAGCCGTTGCGGGCACCTCCGGGCCGGGGTGCACTGCCCCCATGAGCAACGATCAGCCGACGTCCGGTCAGCCGCCCGAGGACGACCCGTTCCTCAAGAAGCCGCACGAGCCGCCGCCGTCATCGGGTTCGCCGAACGACGGCGCTCCGCCGCCCCCGCCCCCGCCTCCGCCGCCGTACGATCCGGGACCCTACGGCGGCGGTGGACCGTACGGCGGTGTGGATCCGCTGGCCGGCATGCCGCCGCTGGGGGAGCCGGGCAAGCGCATCCTGGCCCGGCTGATCGACTTCCTGATCATCTCGATCCCGCTCTATCTGATCTCGCTGCCGTGGGGCGGCGCCGTCGAGGTGTCGGACAACAACGGCAACGGCAACGGCGTCAGCGATGTCTTCAGCCAGACGTACAGCGGGCACCAGCTGGTGTGGTCGCTGATCGGTCTGGTCGCGTACGTCGCCTACGACACGTACTTCACGCACAAGGACGGGCGGACCATCGGCAAGCGGCTGCTGAAGCTGCGTGTCGCGATGCTCAACGACGGCCGGGTGCCGGACACCGGTGCGTCGTTCCTGCGGGCCGTGGTGCTGTGGCTGCCGGCGCTGCTGTGCTGCCCGTGCCTGTGGTGGCTGATCAACATCGTGCTCATGTTCACGGACAAGCCGTACCGGCAGGGCCTGCAGGACAAGGCGGCGAAGACGGTGGTCGTCCAGACCAACTGAGAGCGTCCCGTAGGCGACGGCCCGGTTCTGCGAACGACCGGCGGGTCAAGGCCGTGGCAGGCGCCGGCGCCTGGGGGGATCTGTTCGCCACTCCGTACGAGAACGGCCCCGGCACATCGGCCCCTTCCCTGCCGTAGCCGTAGCCGTACCGCCCGGCCCGGACGACGGACCGGGCCGGGTCCTGAACCGCCGTACGCCGAGCTGTCGCGTACGTCGGGTCAGTGCCGAAGGGAGTGCTGGCCCACGCGCTCGTCCGCGGGCGTCGCGGCACGCTGTACGGCCTCGCGGGGCGCGGGGACCGGGGCGGCCCGGACGCCGTCACGGGCGAGGCCCTCGGCCTCGACGGCCGCGGAGACCGCGTCCTGGTTCACGCGGACCGCGGAACGGGCCCTCGCCGGCTGCGCGGTTTTCGCGCGTGACGGGTGGGGTACGGTCACGGCCACCAGCAGGCCGAGTGCGAGCGCCGCGGTTCCGATGACGGCGATACCGACGCCCGAACCCGTACGGGAAAGCAGCAGCATGGCGAGGGTCGAGAAGATGACGGTGACCGAACCGTAGGAGAGCTGTGCGGCAGTGGGACGCGGCATGGCGGTATCCGTCCTCGGGGCATCGGATGGGCAGTCTCTCAACACGGTCGCACTGTCAATCGACTCTACGACGGTGGATGCCCGAGAGGGGCCACTGGTAAGCGTGGCCTAACCCACGGTTCCGGTGCACAGGGGGCGCACGGAGTCATTCCCCGCTTCAACCGTGGTCCATGACGCGCCGGTTACCCGTTTGATGAACGTTCGGATAACGGAAACGATCTCCTGCATAGTGCACTTGGCCTGTTCAAGTCAAGATCTGTCTTTTCTCGCGTAACTCCGGTCGAATGTCGTCACTTGTGACGCGTATTCGCGCGCGGCCCCACATCACCCCTGGCCGCAGCGGCGAGTGCCGGGGAGGACTACATCAAGTGACCACAAACAGACGGGCGCTTCGCGCTGCAGCGGTTGTCGTGGCCATGGCCGCCACTGCCGCCACGGCGTCAGCTTTCGCCACGGCTCAGGCAGATGACAAGACATCGGGAGCCAAGAGCACCACCGTCGACCGCCGCGACCCGGGGTCGGCCAAGGGCAACGAGCACGACCTCCAGGGCCCGTTCAGCAAGCAGCGGGACGCTCAGCGTCAGGCCGCCCTGGAGCAGGTCATAGCGGGCGACAAGAAGGTCTCGCAGCGCGACGGCTCCAAGGTCGTCAAGCTCGACGACAAGAAGTACGTCGAGCTCGGCCGCGAGAAGACCGACAAGATCTTCACGATCCTGGTGGAGTTCGGCGACAAGGTCGACAACACCACCATGTTCGACCCGGACGGCGACGGCCCGAAGCCGGCCGTCCCGAAGTACGGGGGCACGCCCGGCCCGCTGCACAACAAGATAGCCAAGCCGGACCCCAAGAAGGACAACAGCACCGCCTGGCAGGCCGATTACAACCAGGCGCACTTCCAGGACCTCTACTTCGGTGAGGGCGCCGGCAAGGACTCGCTGAAGACGTACTACGAGAAGACGTCCTCCGGGCGCTACTCGGTCGACGGCGAGGTCTCCGACTGGGTCAAGGTGCCGTACAACGAGGCCCGTTACGGTTCCAACTACTGCGGCGCGACCAACTGCGCCAACGCCTGGGACATGATCCGGGACGGCGTGAACGCCTGGGCCGCCGACCAGAAGGCCAAGGGCCGTACGCCCGAGCAGATCAAGACGGATCTCGCCAAGTACGACCAGTGGGACCGTTACGACTACGACAGCGACGGCAACTTCAACGAGCCCGACGGCTACATCGACCACTTCCAGATCGTCCACGCCGGTGAGGACGAGTCCGCGGGTGGCGGCGCCGAGGGCAAGAACGCCATCTGGGCCCACCGCTGGTACGCCTACGGCACCAACGCCGGCGCGACCGGCCCGGCCGACAACAAGGCGGGCGGCACCGAGATCGGTGACACCGGCATCTGGGTCGGCGACTACACCGCGCAGCCCGAGAACGGCGGCCTGGGTGTCTTCGCCCACGAGTACGGCCACGACCTGGGCCTGCCGGACCTGTACGACACCACCAACACCGCCGAGAACTCGGTCGGTTTCTGGTCCCTGATGTCGGCCGGTTCCTGGCTCGGTACCGGCAAGGACTCGATCGGTGACCTGCCCGGCGACATGACCGCCTGGGACAAGCTCCAGCTGGGCTGGCTCGACTACGCCGAGGCCAAGGCCGCGACGAAGTCCACCCACAAGCTGGGCGTCTCCGAGTACAACACCAAGAACAAGCAGGCGCTCGTCGTCACGCTGCCCGAGAAGCCCGTCACCACCGATGTCACGAAGCCCGCGGAGGGCTCCAAGCAGTGGTGGAGCGACATGGGCGACAACCTCAGCAACACGCTGTCCCGTTCGGTCGACCTGACCGGCAAGTCCAAGGCATCCCTGGACCTTTCGGGCTGGTGGGACATCGAGAAGGACTACGACTACCTCTACACCGAGGTGTCGGAGAACGGTGGCACCAGCTGGACCGCGATCGACGGCACGGCCGACGGCAAGGCGATCCCGCGCGACGCCAGTGACAAGCCGGCCCTGACCGACGTCTCCGGCAAGTACCAGAAGCTCTCCTACTCGCTGGACGCCTACGCGGGCAAGAAGATCGACATCCGCTTCCGCTACGCCACCGACGGCGGCGCGGGCGGCCTCGGCTTCGCGGCCGACACCATCGCGGTCAACGCCGACGGTGCCGTGCTCTTCTCGGACAACGCCGAGGGCGACGACAACGGCTGGACCGCCAAGGGCTTCTCCCGCGTCGGCGAGTCGTTCACCAAGAACTACCCGCAGTACTACATCGCGGAGAACCGCCAGTACGTCAGCTACGACAAGACCCTTGAGGTCGGCCCGTACAACTTCGGCTTCTCCAAGACCCGTCCGGACTGGGTCGAGCACTACCCGTACCAGAACGGTCTGCTCGTCTGGCTCTGGGACAAGTCCCAGAAGGACAACAACGTCTCGAACCACCCGGGCCGGGGCCTGATCCTGCCGGTCGACGCGCACGCCAAGCCCCTGGAGTGGGCCGACGGCACGATCATGCGCAACAAGATCCAGCCGTTCGACGCGCCGTTCAGCTGGTACGCGACCGACGCCTTCACGCTGCACAACGCGGACGCACCGGTCCGGGTCAAGTCGCAGCACGGTGTCCCGGTCTTTGACGACCGCAAGGGCACGTACTGGTACAAGGAGAACCCGACCGGAAGTGTTCAGGTTCCTGACACGAACACCCGGATCCAGATCGTCAAGGAGCCCCGCAGCGGCTCGACGATCACCGTCAAGGTCGGTCCCTCGAACAAGTAGGTCCGTATAACCGCAGGTCAGAGCATGATCGGCCGTCGCCCTCTAGCGGGCGGCGGCCGATCGTGTTTAGGTGCGTCTTGTTCAGATGCTTATTGACACGACGTCTCACGGGGGAGCGCGGAGCATGGCAGGCGGAGGATTCTGCAAGTTGCCGAACGGCACTGTGGTGGTGGCGATCACCCTGCCCAGTCCGATGGACGGAGCCGGTTCCGGCAACCCGGTCCGGTTCCTGGTGCACGCGGCCAACCGGGCCCGCGCCCTGACCCGGCTGCGCAATGTGGGCCTGCGCGCGGTCTACCTCCGCGGCAACGCCGAGCCGCCCACACCCGACGAGATCACCGCCGTGCTGCACCACCCCGACGGGCTGCTCTGGCGCGCGAGACCGGAACAGGCACAGGAGCTCTGGCACCCGATCCGGGCTCTGCTCCGCCCGGCGGTACCCGTCCGACGGCCGGCCTGAGGCGCGGGGCCCGCCCCGCTACACCACCGGCTTGCCGGACAGCTTCACGCCCGCCCTGCGGAGCTCCTCCAGCGCCCGCTCCGTGGTCGTCTCGGCGACCCCCGCGGTCAGGTCGAGCAGCACGTGCGTGGTGAAGCCCGCCCGGACCGCGTCCAGCGCCGTCGCCCGCACGCAGTGGTCGGTCGCGATGCCGACGACGTCCACCTCGGTGATCCGGTGCTCCCGCAGCCAGTCGGCCAGCCCCACACCGTTCTCGTCGAGGCCCTCGAAGCCGCTGTACGCCGCCGCGTAGGCGCCCTTGTCGAACACCGCGTCGATCGCTCCCGAGGCGACCGCGGGGGCGAAATTCGGGTGGAAGCCGACGCCCTCGGTGCCGGCCACACAGTGCGCCGGCCAGGAGTGCTCGAAGTCCGGCTCGGCGGAGAAGTGGTTGCCCGGGTCGATGTGGTGGTCGCGGGTGGCCACCACATGGCGGTACCCGGCCTGGGCCTCGCCGATCAGGTCGGTGACGGCGGCGGCGACATCGGCGCCCCCCGCCACGGCGAGGCTGCCGCCCTCGCAGAAGTCGTTCTGAACGTCGACGACGATCAAGGCGCGGTGCATGGCGGGTGTCCTTCGGTGGGGGACGGTCGGCGGTCGGGGGTATTTCGAGCCTGTCACGCGGGTGTATTTCGAGCCTAGAGACTCCGGAGCCGGATAGGGAGGGGACGGAATGGAGCCCTTGCGGCGACCGGGGGCGCTACGGCGACCGGGGACGCCGCGGTGACCGGGCGCGCCCGCCCACCGCGGCGCACGGCCCTGTCACATGTACTCCGTGGGAATCACCGGCTCCCCGCGCGACAGCTGCACCGCCGACATCGGCAGCCCCGCCCGTGCCGCGATGTGCCGCTCGCGCGCCGCGTCCAACGGCTCCCGGGCGATCACCTCGCCGCCCCTGATCAGCTCGACCAGCAACTGCCGGTCGGCCAGCTCCGGCGGTACGGCGCCGGTGCCGATCACTTCGGCCTCGGCCACTCCGTGCTCGTCCAGCCGGCGCGCGGCCCACTTGCGACCGCCCACCGACGACTTCGCGCCGAGCGACTTCTTGGCGACCGGACGCAGCGGCTCCGCGGGGTCGGCGGACCCGGCACGGGCGACGAGCTTGTAGACCATCGAGCAGGTGGGCTGCCCGCTGCCGGTCACCAGCTGCGTGCCCACCCCGTACGCGTCGACCGGCGCCGCGGCCAGCGAGGCGATGGCGTACTCGTCCAGATCCGAGGTCACCACGATCTTTGTTTCTGTGGCGCCCAGCTCGTCCAGCTGCTGCCGCACCCGGTGCGCGACCAGGAGCAGGTCGCCGGAGTCGATCCGTACCGCGCCCAGCTCGGTCCCGGCGACCTCGACCGCCGTACGGACCGCCTCGGAGACGTCGTACGTGTCGACCAGCAGCGTGGTGCCCCGGCCGAGCGAGTCGACCTGGGCCCGGAACGCGTCGCGCTCGGTGTCGTGGAGCAGCGTGAAGGCGTGGGCGCTCGTCCCGACGGTCGGGATGTTGTAGCGGAAGCCCGCCGCCAGGTCGGAGGTGGTGCTGAAGCCGCCGATGTACGCGGCACGGGCCGAGGCCACCGCCGACAGTTCATGGGTGCGTCGTGCACCCATCTCGATCAGGCCGCGCCCGCCGGCCGCGGCGGACATCCTCGACGCCGCCGCGGCGATCGCCGAGTCGTGGTTGAGGATCGACAGGATCACCGTCTCCAGCAGCACGCACTCGGCGAAGGAGCCCTCGACCCGCAGGATCGGGGAGCCGGGGAAGTACACCTCGCCCTCCGGGTAGCCCCAGATGTCACCGCTGAAGCGGTAATCGGCCAGCCAGGCGAGCGTCGGCCCGTCCACGACCTGCTGTTCGCGCAGGAAGGTCAGCATCTCGTCGTCGAAGTGGAAGTTCTCCACCGCGTCCAGTACCCGTCCGATGCCCGCGACGACGCCGTAGCGCCGCCCCTCGGGCAGCCGGCGCGTGAACGCCTCGAAGACCGAGCGCCGGTCGGCCGTGCCGGCCTTCAGCGCGGCCTGCACCATCGTGAGCTCGTACTGGTCGGTGAAGAGCGCGGTCGACGGCACACCGACCCGTCGCCCAAGGTCCGCAGAGTTCATGTTCCGGATGCTACCCCTATTTCGTCAGAGTGACGAGATCTCGGGTCGTTTGTGCGATGCACCCTCCCGAGTGGCAGCATGGGGTGGGTGAGCGTCGCCCCCACAGAGATCGAGCGTCCCGAATCGGCCGAGGAGAGTCTTGTCGTCCCCGAGCCCGACGTCCCCTGGGTGACGCTGGTCCACAACGACCCGGTCAATCTCATGAGCTACGTGACCTATGTCTTCCAGGCCTACTTCGGCTACTCCAAGGACAAGGCGCACAAGCTGATGCTGGACGTCCACCAGAAGGGGCGCGCGGTCGTCTCCAGCGGCAGCCGCGAGGAGATGGAACGCGACGTCCAGGCCATGCACGGCTACGGGCTGTGGGCCACCCTCACACAGGACCGCAACTAGACCGGTCCGGTCCCCGCCCGCCCCGCCGACCCCTGCCCCGCCCGACCCACCATCGGAGAAAACCCATGGCCGGCCACTTCGAGGCCACCCCCGGCGGCGGCGCGGCCGTCGCGCTCGACGAGGTGGAGATCGCGATCCTGCGCTCCCTCGCCGTCCAACTGCTGGAACTGATCGGCCCCGGCGACGAACCCGCCGAGGGCGAGGACCCGCTCGCCGCCCTCTTCGCCGAGGGACCCAGTGAACCGCCCACCGATCCCGCCCTGGCCCGCCTCTTCCCCGAGGCGTACGGCAACGAGGACAGCGAACTGCGTGCCGCCTCCGCCGAGTTCCGCCGCTTCACCGAGAACGACCTGCGCGCCCGCAAGCGCGACGACGCCCTCGCCGTCGTACGCACCCTGGACGGACTCACGGTCGCCGGGAACGGCTCCGCCGTGCTCGAACTGACCGGCGACGAATGCCGCCACTGGCTCGGCGCCCTCAATGACCTCCGGCTCACCATCGGCACCCGCCTGGAGGTCTCCGACGAGGACGAGGGCGAGGCCGGCTCGCTCTACCGGCTCCCCGACAGCGACCCGCGCAAGCCGATGGTCATGGCCTACCTCTGGCTCGGCGCGCTCCAGGAGACGCTCGTGGAGACGCTGATGCCGTAGCGGCGCGTCGATCGTTCGCTCAATGGACCCTCAAATCCGGATAACGATCGCGTCACCTGAATGGCCTTTTTTGCGGCGGACAGAAACTCTTGTCCGCTTTTTCCTGTGACATGCGTCACATGATGTCCGGTGGATCACCCGAGTGCCCGTGATAAATCTTCACGACCACTCGGGGACGCCACCCTTGTTCCCGAGGGCGCTACGAGCCGGCAACCGCCGGCGGCACTCCATCCATATCCGGGGGGATCAGGACCTGATCCGCAGCCTCAACGGCGCGGATCGGCGTGGAGAAAGGCGCAGCACATGACATCGGCGCAGGTCGACAAAGGGCAGGGCGGCCGGCAGGCCGCACAGGTCGCGGATGCCGGCACGACGGGCGAGGGATACCAGCGGACCCTCGGCGCCCGCCAGATCCAGATGATCGCCATCGGCGGAGCCATCGGCACCGGACTCTTCCTCGGTGCGGGAAAGGCGATCGCCAAGGCCGGGCCCAGCCTCATCCTGGCCTATGCCGTCGCGGGCCTGGTGATCTTCTTCATCATGCGGGCCCTGGGCGAACTCCTCATGTACCGCCCGGTCTCGGGCTCCTTCTCCGAGTACGCCCGCGAATTCGTCGGCCCCTTCGCGGGCTTTGTCACCGGCTGGACCTACTGGCTGTTCTGGGTCGTCACCGGAATCACCGAAGTCACCGCCGCAGCCCAGTACATGACGTTCTGGTTCGACATTCCACAATGGGTGTCCGCACTGATCTTCACGATCATTCTGTACGGCGTGAACCTGATCTCCGTGAAACTCTTCGGTGAACTCGAATTCTGGTTCTCGATGGTCAAGGTCACCGCCATCGTCGGCATGATCCTCATCTGCGCCGGAATTCTCACCCTCGGCTTCTCCGACGCCGGGGACACCGCATCCGTCACCCACCTCTGGTCCGACGGCGGATTCTTCCCGCACGGCATCAAGGGCACCCTGATGACCCTGCAGATCGTGATGTTCGCCTTCCTCGCCGTCGAACTCGTCGGCGTCACCGCGGGCGAGTCCAAGGACCCGAAGACCGTCCTGCCCAAGTCCATCAACACCGTGCCGTGGCGCATCGCCGTCTTCTACGTCGGCGCCCTCGTCATGATCCTCTCCGTGGTCCCGTGGACCGAGTTCCAGCCCGGCATCCCGCCGTTCGTCGCCGCCTTCGAGAAGATGGGGCTCGGTGTCGGCGCCGGCATCGTCAACTTCGTCGTGCTGACCGCGGCACTCTCCTCCTGCAACTCCGGCATGTACTCCACCGGCCGCATGCTGCGCGACCTCGCCCTCAACGGACAGGGCCCGAAGTTCTTCACCCGGCTCACCAGGAGCGGCACCCCGCTCATCGGCACCACCTTCTCCGCCGCCCTGATGCTCGTCGGCGTCTGGATCAACTACCAGTGGCCCGGTGACGCCTTCACCTACGTCGTCTCGTTCGCCACCATCTCCGGCATGTGGGCCTGGATCATGATCCTGATCTGCCAGATCCGCTACCGGCGCCTCGCCGACCGCGGAGTGCTCCCGCAGTCGGACTTCCGGGCCCCCGGCGCCCCGTACACCAGCGTCTTCGCCCTGGGCTTCATCGCCGTGGTCGTCGTGATGATGGGCATCGACAAGGACACCAGGATCTCGCTGTACTGCGCCCCGTTCTGGGCCGCGCTCCTCGGCATCTCCTACGTGGTCCTCAGGGCCCGCAACCCCGAGAACAGGGCCTTCGCGAAGAACTGAGCCGCCGACCGGCCGCTTACCCGTCGTGTCCACCATGCGGGCCTCCTCGTACCACACTTCGGTACGAGGAGGCCCGCATGCCTATCCTGGCGAAATGCTGACCATCACCCAGGCGCTCTACGACCAGATCGTCGCGCACTCCCGCGCCGACCACCCCGACGAGGCATGCGGCGTGGTCGCGGGCCCGGCCGGAACCGGTCGCGCCGAGCGGTTCATCCCGATGCTCAACGCCGCCCGCTCGCCCACCTTCTACGAGTTCGACTCGGCCGACCTCCTCAAGCTCTACCGCGAGATGGACGACCGCGACGAGGAGCCGGTGATCATCTACCACTCCCACACCGCGACCGAGGCCTACCCCTCCCGCACCGACGTCACCTACGCCAACGAACCCGGCGCCCACTACGTCCTCGTCTCCACCGCGGACACCGACGACGCGGGCCCCTTCCAGTTCCGCTCGTACCGCATCGTGGACGGCGAGATCACCGAGGAGGACGTCGAGGTCGTCGAGGCGTACGAACCCGCCTGACCCCGCCGCACCGCCGGACACCGGCAGGCCGCCCACCGGCCGGACGGGGCCGCGCCCATCACGGTCCCGTCCACCTGTCGAACACCCGACATCCACCAGGTGAGATCACACTCGGGATCAGGGACCGGGAATCGATACGATGACCGCATGGTTCCCCATGACGTGAGCGACAAGACGCCGGGCATGCTGCTCGTCGCGCGGCTGCACGTCGACCTGTGCAGGCTCTCCAGCGCGATCTGTACGAGCCGCCTGCCCGCCGGCCGCAAGGCCTGAGCCGGGCTCGCGGCCCGAACACCACACGTAACGCACCAACCCCCGCGCGGGGGCCGAGCCGCGCGCCCACGTCACCTCTCCGCTTCCGACAGGAGCCCACGCCATGGCCATCGAGGTCCGCATCCCGACCATCCTCCGCACCTACACCGACGGCGCCAAGGCCGTCGAGGGCAACGGAGCGACCCTCGCCGACCTCTTCACGGACCTGGAGAGCCGCCACAAGGGCATCCGCGAGCGCATCGTCGACGGCGACGAACTCCGCCGCTTCGTGAACGTCTACCTCAACGACGAGGACGTCCGCTTCCTCGACGGCATCTCCACCAAGCTCAGCGACGGCGACAGCGTCACCATCCTCCCGGCCGTCGCCGGAGGAGCTGCCGGGGCGAGGCCCCGTCCGGCAGGGGCGGTGGCTGGGCGACGGGCGGGCATGAACTGATGCGGTACGACAGCCCGCTCGCCGCGGTGGGCAACACCCCGCTCGTCCGCCTGCCGCGGCTGTCACCCTCGGACGACGTCCGCATCTGGGCGAAGCTGGAGGACCGCAACCCCACCGGCTCGATCAAGGACCGCCCCGCGCTCCACATGGTCGAACAGGCGGAGAAGGACGGCCGGTTGACCCCCGGCTGCACCATCCTGGAGCCCACCAGCGGCAACACCGGCATCTCGCTCGCCATGGCGGCCAAGCTCAAGGGCTACCGCATCGTCTGCGTCATGCCGGAGAACACCTCCCAGGAACGACGCGACCTGCTCGCCATGTGGGGCGCCGAGATCATCTCCTCCCCGGCGGCGGGCGGCTCCAACACGGCGGTACGCGTCGCCAAGGAACTGGCCGCCGAACACCCCGACTGGGTCATGCTCTACCAGTACGGGAACCCGGACAACGCGGGCGCCCACTACGCGACCACCGGCCCGGAGATCCTCACCGACCTCCCGTCCGTCACCCACTTCGTGGCCGGCCTCGGCACCACGGGGACGCTCATGGGAGTCGGCCGCTACCTGCGCGAACACAAGCCGGACATCCAGATCGTCGCCGCCGAGCCGCGCTACGACGACCTGGTCTACGGGCTCCGCAACCTCGACGAGGGATTCGTCCCCGAGCTCTACGACGCCTCGGTCCTCACCACCCGCTTCTCCGTCGGCTCGGCGGACGCGGTCACCCGTACCCGCGAACTCCTCCAGCAGGAGGGCATCTTCGCGGGCGTCTCCACCGGCGCCGCGCTCCACGCGGCGATCGGAGTGGGAAAGAAGGCCGTCAAGGCGGGGGAGACGGCCGACATCGTCTTCGTCGTCGCGGACGGCGGCTGGAAGTACCTGTCGACGGGCGTCTACACCGCCCCGACGACAGAAGCCGCCATCGAGACGCTGCACGGCCAGCTCTGGGCGTAGGGCCCGCCCGATTCACGAGTGCGCCCCGGGCGCGGACGGCACCCCCGCCCGCGCCCGGGGCGCGCCGAGTTCCGATGCGACGCCGTACGCGGTCCTGCGGCCCCCGCCCGCGCCCGAGCGCACTCCGCCCCGCCCCTCCGCTCCTCACCCGAGCCCCCGCACCCGCTCCCACACCCCCGCGTCCACAACGCCCACCCGTCGCCGGAACCCCCGCACGGCGACCTCCCGCAACTCGTCCGTCTCCAGGAAGCTCACCCGGCCCCGGGCATCCCCCACCGTTCCCGCGGGCAGCGCGATCACCCCGGGCCGGTCCTCGTGATGCTTGCTGGTGATCTTCGCGACGAGCGCCGAATCACCCCGTACCGACAGCACCAGGCACGGCCGGTCCTTCGCCCCGGGCCCGTCCTCGTACGGCACCTCGGCCCACCAGATCTCGCCCGGCCGCGGCCCGCGCTCCGGCCCCGGCCCACGTCCGGGCCCCGCCGGCGGGCG
>NZ_JBEXPH010000013.1:0-86740 GCF_040611955.1 Streptomyces sp. NPDC006510
CACCGCGCAGCGAAGTGCCCCCACCGGATGCGTCCGGTGGGGGCACTGTCATGCAGCGGGCGAGAAGGTCAGCCGGTGTTGCGCAGACCCGCGGCGACACCGTTCACGGTGAGCAGCAGGGCCCTGGCGAGCAGCGGGTCCGCTTCCTCGCCGCGTGCCGCGGCTTCGCGCTGGCGGGCCAGCAGCGAGACCTGGAGGTAGGAGATCGGGTCCAGGTAGGCATCCCGGATGGCGAACGTCTGCTGGAGCACCGGGCTGGTGCCGAGCAGTTCGGTCCCGCCGGTGACCTTCAGGACTTCCCGCACGGTGAGTGCGTGCTCGGCCTCGATGTCGGCGAAGACGTGCTTCAGCTCGTCGGGGACGAGCGTGTCGACGTAGTGGCGGGCGATCCGCAGGTCTGTCTTGGCGAGGGTCATCTCCACATTCGAGATGAAGTTCCGGAAGAAGTGCCAGTGCTCGTGCATTTCGTCCAGGACGGTGTCCAGACCGGCCTCGCGCAGTGCCTTGAGTCCGGAGCCGACGCCGTACCAGCCGGGGACGATCTGGCGGGACTGGGTCCAGCCGAAGACCCACGGGATGGCCCGCAGTCCGTCGAGTCCGGCGCCGGAGTCCGGGCGCCGTGACGGCCGCGAGCCGAGGTGCAGTTCGGCGAGCTGGTCGACGGGGGTGGAGGCGAAGAAGTACGCGGGCAGGTCCGGGTCCTCGACCAGCTTGCGGTACGCGTCGTGCGCGGCGTCGGAGACGGTGTCCATCGCCGCGTCCCAGCGGGCCAGGGCCTCGTCGGACTGGCGGGGCGCGGTGTGCAGGGCGGAGGCCTGGAGGGTGGCCGCGACGGTCAGTTCCAGGTTCTCCCGGGCGAGCGCCGGGATGAGGTACTTGTCGGAGATGACCTCGCCCTGCTCGGTCACCTTGATCTCGCCCTCAAGGGTGCCCCAGGGCTGGGCGAGGATCGCGTCGTGCGAGGGGCCGCCGCCGCGGCCGACGGTGCCGCCGCGGCCGTGGAAGAGGCGGAGGCGTACGCCGTAGCGGTGCGCGACGTCGCGGAGGCGGCGCTGGGCGCGGTGGATCTCCCACTGCGAGGTGGTGATGCCGCCGAACTTGGAGGAGTCGGAGTACCCGAGCATGACCTCCTGCACGTCGCCGCGCAGGGAGACGAGCCGGCGGTACGACGGGTCGGCGAGCATCTCGTCGAGGATGACGTCGGCGGCGCGCAGCTCGTCGGTGGTCTCCAGGAGCGGCACGATGCCGATCTTGGCCCAGCCGCCGTGCAGGTCGATCAGACCGGCCTCACGGGCCAGTACGGCGGCGGCGAAGACGTCGTCGGCGCCCTGGCACATCGAGATGATGTAGGACTCGATGACTTCGGGGCCGAAGCGCTCGAAGGCTTCCTTGACGGTGTGGAAGACGCCGAGGGTCTTCTCGCCGGCGGCGTCGAGCGGGGCCGGGGTCGGGGCGAGCGGGCGACGGGAGCGGAGTTCCTTGGCGAGGAGCTTCTGCCGGTAGTCGCGGGGCATGTCGGCGTAGCGCCAGGACTCCTCGCCGAGCCGGTCGAAGAGCTGGCCGAGGGCGTGGTGGTGGGCGTCGGCGTGTTCGCGGACGTCCATGGTGGCGAGCTGGAGGCCGAAGGCGGAGAGCGTACGGATGGTGCGGTCCATCCGCCCGTCGGCGAAGAGCCCGCCGCGGTGCTCGCGCAGCGAGGTCTGGATGAGCTCCAGGTCGGCGATCAGCTCGGCGGTGCCGAGGTAGTCGCAGCCGGGGCGGTGCGGGGTTCCGGAGGCGAGGCGTTCGCGGGTGTTGACGAGCTTCTGCCGGATGCAGGTCGCCTTGAGGCGGTAGGGCTCCTCGGCGTTCAGCCGCTTGTAGCGCGGGCTGATCTCGGGGAGGCGTTCCAGGTCGGCTTCGAGCGAGGTCAGCAGCTCGTCGGTGGCACCGGTGTAGCGGATGGAGTTGGAGAGCAGTCCGCGCAGGTGGTCGATGAGTTCGAGGGCGTCGGTGATCCCGTGTTCGTGCTGGAGGATCAGCACTTCCCAGGTGACGGCGGGCGTCACGTTGGGGTTGCCGTCGCGGTCGCCGCCGATCCAGGTGCCGAAGGTGAGCGGACGGGTGCCCGCGGGCAGCTCGACGCCGACGCGTTCGAGCTCGGCGGCCAGGTCCTCCAGTACGTCGCCGACGGCGTTGGCGTGGAGTTCGTCGAGGTAGTAGATGGCGTTGCGGGCCTCGTCGGCCGGCTCGGGGCGGACCACGCGCAGTTCGTCGGTCTGCCAGATGAGGTCGATGTTCTCGGCGAGCCGCAGGTCCTGGCGGCGCCGGTCGGCCTCGACGACGGGGGTCTCCAGGAGCGCGGCGATGCGGCGGAGCTTGTTCAGCACGGAGCGCCGGGCGGCCTCGGTCGGGTGCGCGGTGAAGACGGGCCGTACGTTGAGGTTCTTGACGGTCTCGCGCAGGTGGACGGGGTCGGCGTCCTTGAGCCGGTCGGCGGTGCGGGCGAGGAGCCCGCCCTCGGCGGCCCGCCGGTCGCGCATCTCGCGGGCGCGGTGCACCTGCTCGGTGACGTTGGCGAGGTGGAAGTAGGTGGAGAAGGCGCGCACGAGCTGTGCGGCGGTCTCCAGGTCCGTGTCGCCGAGGAGCGCGGCAGCGGCCTCGCCGTCGGTGCGGGTCAGGGCGCGGACGCGCTCGACGAGGTCGAGGAGCTCCTGGTTCTCCTGGCGTACGAGGGTCTCGCCCAGCAGGTCACCGAGGCGGCGGATGTCGGCGCGCAGCTCGGCGCCGGCGGCAGGGGTCTGGTCGGCACTGCTCACAGTGTGCGGCTCCTTGCAGTGGTTGAGCACGGGGGTCTCCGGGGCCGCGGCAGGCAGCGGCCACGGGGGTACTCCGGGGCCACGACAGGCAGCGGTGCTGACGCCACCCCGGCAAAGCAGAGTGCGGACCGCGCTGTCCGACCCCACCAGGATAGGTGTCCACTCCGTCGGCGCCGCTCTCGGCCCGATCGGGTTTCCCCTTCGTGGGCGGCCCGCCGTGCTCTCGTGCGGCGGGCCTTGACGCTGCCATACTTACGTCGCCGTAGGTTACGGGTGCGTAGCCAGGGCTGTCCGTCGTATTCCTCATCCCCAGGGGACTCCCCATGAACACCAGCCCCGCCGTGATCGACGACACCCAGCCATCGGCGGCCGAGGGTCAGGTCGCCACCTCCGCCACGCTCGGCGGGGACAACAAGCGGTCGGTCGAGCAGATCGCGCTTCTGCTGTTCATCGTGGTGCCGTTCGTGGCGCTGGTCGCGGCGGTGCCGCTGGCCTGGGGCCGCGGTGTGAGCTGGCTCGATCTGGGCCTGCTCGTGACGATGTACTTCATCGGCTGCCACGGCATCACGATCGGCTTCCACCGCTATTTCACGCATGGCTCCTTCAAGGCGAAGCGTCCGCTCCGCATCGCCCTCGCCGTCGCGGGTTCGCTGGCCGTGGAGGGTCCGCTGGTGCGCTGGGTGGCCGACCACCGCAAGCATCACCGCTTCTCCGACGCGGAGGGCGACCCGCACTCGCCGTGGCGATTCGGCGAGAGCCTGCCCGCCCTGATGAAGGGCCTGTGGTGGGCCCACATCGGCTGGATGTTCGACGAGGAGCAGACTCCGCAGCAGAAGTACGCCCCCGACCTGATCAAGGACCCGGCGATCCGCGGCGTCTCCCGGCACTTCGTCACCTTCACGATCGTTTCGATGGCGGTCCCGCCGCTGGTCGGCGGTCTGGTGACGATGTCGTGGTGGGGTGCGGCGACGGCCTTCTTCTGGGGCTCGCTGGTCCGGGTGGCCCTGCTGCACCACGTCACCTGGTCGATCAACTCGATCTGCCACGCGGTCGGCAAGCGGCCCTTCAAGTCACGTGACCGGTCCGGGAACGTGTGGTGGCTCGCGGTCCTGTCCTGCGGCGAGTCCTGGCACAACCTGCACCACGCCGATCCGACGAGTGCCCGGCACGGTGTGATGAGGGGGCAGATCGATTCGAGTGCCCGGTTGATCCGCTGGTTCGAGCAGCTGGGCTGGGCGCACGACGTGCGCTGGCCGGACTCCGCCCGGATCGACTCCCGGCGGATCGACGCCCGGCGCGACCCCGAGCGCGCCGACGCGGCATGATTGACGATGTGGCGACCGACTCCAGCACCAACAACGAGAAAAACCGTCCTTCCTCCTCCGCCCGGCGCACCCGCCGGGTCAGGATGACCGGCAAGGAGCGCCGCGAGCAGTTGCTGGACATCGGCCGTACCCTCTTCGCCGACAAGGGTTTCGAGGGCACCTCGGTCGAGGAGATCGCCTCCCGTGCCGGTGTCTCCAAGCCGGTCGTGTACGAGCACTTCGGCGGCAAGGAGGGCCTGTACGCCGTCGTGGTCGACCGCGAGATGCGCCAGCTCCTGGACATGGTCACCAGCGCGCTGACCGCGGGCCACCCCCGCGAGCTCCTGGAACAGGCCGCGTTCGCCCTGCTCGACTACATCGAGACGTACACCGACGGCTTCCGCATCCTGGTCCGCGACTCCCCCGTGGCCCAGTCGACCGGCACCTTCGCCTCCCTGATCAGCGATATCGCCACCCAGGTGGAGGACATCCTGGGCCTGGAGTTCAAGGCCCGCGGCTTCGACCCGAAGCTGGCCCCGCTGTACGCGCAGGCGCTGGTCGGCATGGTCGCCCTGACCGGCCAGTGGTGGGTCAACGCCCGCAAGCCGAAGAAGTCGGAGGTCGCCGCCCACCTGGTGAATCTGGCCTGGCACGGCCTGGAGAACCTGGAGGCGAAGCCCCGGCTGATAGGGCACCGTAAAAACTGAACCGGTCCGATCACTCATTGTGATGACGGGGCAGGGAGGCGGCCCCCACCGTGGCCCGCAGGCCAAGAGTCCCGTCGGTGCGAGGAATCACGACCGCCGAGCCGTTCACCGCGACAGCTCCCGCCGGCCGGTGCCGCCCCAGGACGGATACACGGTGGACGAGCCGTGACGGTCGGCCGGCCGTCCGTCCGTCCGTCCGCGCAGTGGGTCACCTCTCCTTGCGGGCCACGGCGAAGAGGCGGCGGAACGGGAAGACGGTGCCGTGCGGGCCCTGGGGGTAGGCGGTGCGGAGCAGGTCGCGGTACTCGGTGAGGAACGCCTCGCGGGCTTCGGGGTCGTCCGCGAGGGCGGTCAGGACGGGGCGCAGGCCGGTGCCCTTGACCCAGTCGAGTACCGGGTCCTGGCCGTGCAGCAGGTGCAGATACGTGGTCTCCCAGACGTCCGCCGTGATGCCGGGGGCGGTCAGCGCGTCGAGGTAGGCGGTGGGGGTGAGCACCGCGTCGGCGTGGCGGAGCTCGTCGGCCAGGCGGTCGCGCCAGCGCGGGGAGTCGGCGAGTTCCCGCATCAGGACGTGGCTGGGCTGGTCGAAGTTGCCGGGGACCTGGAAGGCGAGCGTGCCGCCGGGGGTGATCGCGTCCAGCCAGGCCGGGAAGCGGGCGGCGTGGTCGGGGACCCATTGGAGCAGGGCGTTGGAGACGATCAGGTCGTGACGCTCGGCGGGGGTCCAGGTCGTCGCGTCGGCCTCGGCGAAGTCGAGGTGGGGGCCGGCGTGGGCGCGGGCCCGTTCGAGCATCTGCGGGGAGTTGTCGTAGCCGGTGATCCGGGCCTCGGGCCAGCGGTCGGCGAGCAGGACGGTGACGTTGCCCGCTCCGCAGCCGAGGTCGGCGATCCGGGGTGCGGCGGCGGGGAGGTCGGCGATCCGGGCGAGGAGGTCGAGGAAGGGGCGGGTGCGGTGGTCGGCGTGGCGCAGGTACTGCTGCGGGTCCCAGGTGGGTGCGGTCATGAGGTCAGGATCACGCCAGACATATCTTGATGTCAAGACACTTGAATTCAAGAGACTTCATGTCGACAGACCCACTACAATGATCCGCATGGAGGACGAGGTCGACCGACTGGTCGCTGCATGGCGCCGCGAGCGCCCCGACCTCGACGTGGAACCACTTGAGGTGCTCAGCCGCGTCTCCCGCCTGGCCCGCCATCTCGATCGGGCCCGCCGGATCGCCTTCTCCGAGCACAATCTGGAGCCCTGGGAGTTCGACGTACTGACGTCCCTGCGTCGTGCGGGTTCCCCTTACCAGCTCTCCCCCGGCCAGCTCCTCACCCAGACCCTGGTCACCTCCGGCACGATGACCAACCGCATCGACCGGCTGACCAAGAAGAACCTCGTCGAGCGCCTCCCCGACCCCAGCGACCGCCGCGGCGTGCTCGTCCGGCTCACCGCCGAGGGCCGCGACAAGGCCGACCAGTCACTGGCCGGCCTGCTCGCCCAGGAGCGCGCCATCCTGAGCGAACTCTCCACCCAGCAGCGGGGCGAACTGGCCGGACTGCTACGCCAGTTGACCGCCCCGTTCGACAACATCCCCGGCTAGGGCCGGTCCGGCCGGGGCCGGGGCCGGGCCGGCCGGGCCGATGCCCGCTCGCCGGGCCAGTGCGACCGCGGCCAGCGTGGAGTGCACGCCCAGTTTCCCCAGCACGTTCTGCATATGGGTACGGACCGTGTGCGGGGAGAGGAAGAGCCGCTCGGCCACCGCCTTGCGGCCCAGGCCCGCCACCATGCAGCGCAGCACCTCGCGTTCGCGCGGGGTCAGCGACTCCACCAGTTGCTCGCTCTCGGTGCGGTGCTTGCGCGCCGCCGTCAGCTCCCGCAGCACGCCCGTGAGCAGTGCCGGGGGCAGATGGGTCTCGTCCCGCAGCACCCCGCGGACAACCGTGAGCAGCCGTTGCAGCGAGCAGTCCTTGGCGACCCATCCGCAGGCCCCGGCCTGCAGTGCCAGCGCGGCCCGGTGCGGGTCGTCCTTCTCGGCGAGCACCACCGTGCGCACGGACGGCCGGTCCGAACGGACCCCGGCCACCAGGGAGATGCCGTCCACCGGGGCGTTCTCCCCGTCGGCGGGGACCGGGACGGGCGTTTGGCGGCCCCCCGCCGTGCCCAGGATGCCCAGTTCGGCATCGATCAGCATCACGTCGTAGCCGCGGCCCTCGGCGGCGGCCCGCTCCAGGCACCGTAACGCGGCGGGGCCGCTGCCCGCCGCCGCGACGTCGACGTCCGGCTCGGCCGCGAGCGCCGCTGCCAGCGATTCGGCGAAAATACGGTGGTCGTCCACCACGAGAACCCGGATACGAACCACAGGCACCCCCATGCCGCGTCTGTTCCTGGGCCACCCCCGGCCCGCCGAAGGGGCCGGCCAGCGCGGGTACGGCACCCCGGATCGGGGAGTTGGACCGCAGTCCCACGGCCGCCGCCGTGTGCCGACTGCAACCCGCCCCGGGCGCCGTACCCGACTGTCTCGTACCCCTGAATCAGCACCGGCCCCCACCGGTGCTGTGCATCAGAGTACGGCCGGCGGGCCCCGGCGCAAGGTGATTCGCAGAACTGACCGGTGTCGGCCGGATGTTCGGGTGTGACCCGTGCGGTGTACCGGGGCGGGAGGGATCAGACGAGGCGGCGGGCGCCCGCCGAGGGCACGGCCGGGAAGATCCGCGGCGTCGCGAAGCCCGCCGAGGCGAACGCCTCCAGCACGGACTTGGTGACCGTGTCCGCCTGCTCCTCCTCCACCAGCACGATCGCCGAGCCGCCGAAGCCGCCCCCGGTCATCCGCGCACCGAGCGCCCCGGCCTCGTTGGCCGCCGACACCACCAGGTCCAGCTCCGGGCAGGAGACCCGCAGATCGTCGCGGAGCGAGGCGTGCCCGGCGTCGAGGACCGGGCCCGCGGCCCGCACGTCGCCCGCGTCGAGCAGTGCGATGACCTGCTCCACCCGCTGGTTGTCGCTGACCACATGGCGTACGTAGCGCACCACGGACTCGTCGACCCCGGCCGCCGCCAGGGTGTCCAGGGCCGCGCCGAGGCCGTCGTACGGCACCTCGCGCAGCGTCCGTACGCCGAGCGCCGCCGCGCCCGCCTCGCAGCCGGCCCGCCGCTCGGCGTACTCACCGTCGCCGAGCGCGTGCTTGACCTGGGTGTCGACCACGAGCAGCCGCAGTCCGCTCGCGGCCAGGTCGAAGGGGACCTGGCGCTGGGTGAGGTCGCGGGTGTCCAGGTGCAGGGCGTGGCCCTCGGTGCAGCAGGCGGAGGCCATCTGGTCCATGACCCCGCACGGCACGCCCACGAAGGCGTTCTCGGCACGCTGGCCGAGCACCGCCAACTCAGGCGCGGAGAGCTGGAGTTCGAAGAGGTCGTTCAGGGAGAGCGCGGTGACGACCTCCAGCGCGGCGGAGGAGGACAGGCCCGCACCGGTGGGGACCGTGGAGGTCAGCTGGATGTCCGCCCCGGTGACCGGATGGCCGGCCTCGCGCAGCGCCCAGACGACTCCGGCCGGGTACGCCGCCCAGCCGTGCCCCTGGTGCGGGGCCAGTTCGTCGACCCGGAGCCGGACGACGCCGCCGGGCACGTCGGTCGAGTGGAGCCGCAGTTCGCCGTCGGTGCGGCGGGCGACGGCCGCGCGCGCGGTGTGCGGCAGCGCGAGCGGCATCACGAAGCCGTCGTTGAAGTCGGTGTACTCGCCGATCAGATTGACCCGGCCCGGGGCCGCCCAGATCCCTTCCGGCGCGCGCCCGTAGAGCTCGGTGAAGGAGGCGGTCAGCTCACTGTTCTCGGTCATGGGGCGGTGGGCTCCTCTCGGCGGGCGAACGTCCAGGCGTCGGTGACGATTCCGGTCAGGTCGGCGCGGGACGGCGACCAGCCGAGCCGCTCCCTGGCGGTGGCGGCGGAGGCGACCAGCACGGCGGGGTCACCGGCGCGGCGGGGGGCCGCGGTCTCCGGGACGGGGTGGCCGGTGACCTCGCGGACGGTCTCGATGACCTCGCGCACCGAGAAGCCGTTGCCGTTGCCGAGGTTGCAGATCAGGTGCTCGCCCGCGGTGGCCGCGTCCAGGGCCAGCAGATGGGCCTCGGCGAGGTCGGCGACATGGATGTAGTCGCGGACGCAGGTGCCGTCGGGGGTCGGGTAGTCGTCCCCGTACACGGAGATCGACTCGCGCCGGCCGAGGGCGACCTGGAGGACCAGCGGGATGAGGTGCGATTCGGGGCTGTGCCGCTCCCCGCAACTGCCGTACGCCCCGGCCACGTTGAAGTAGCGCAGCGAGACCGCGGCCAGGCCGTGCGCGGCCGCCTCGCCGCTGATCATGTGGTCGACGGCGAGCTTGGTGGCGCCGTAGGGGTTGGTGGGGGCGGTCGCGTCGGACTCGGTGATGGGGGTGGTTGCCGGTTCGCCGTAGGTGGCGGCGGTGGAGGAGAAGACCAGGGTGCGCACGCCGGCGTCACGCATCGCGGCGAGCAGCGCGACGGACCCGCCGACGTTGTTCACCCAGTACTTCTCCGGGTCCGTGACGGACTCGCCGACCTGGGAGTACGCGGCGAAGTGCAGCACCCCGTCGTAGGAGGCGTCCAGCCACTTCGCCGCGTCCTGGATACGGCCCTCGATGAACTCGGCCCCGGCCGGGACGCCCTCCCGGAACCCGGTCGAGAGGTCGTCGAGAACGGTGACCGCGTGCCCGGCCTCCAGCAGGTGCTGGGCGACCACACTGCCGACATATCCCGCGCCACCCGTGACCAGGTACTTCTTCTGGGGCTTGCTCACTCGCTCGCTACCTCTCGCAGTCGCTGGGCCGCGGCCTCCGGCGGCACATCGTTGATGAACACGTTCATGCCGGATTCGGAACCCGCGAGGAACTTCAGCTTGCCGGAGGTACGTCGGATGGTGAAAAGCTCCAGATGGAGCCCGAAGTCCTCCCGTCCGGGGACACCGAACGGGGCCTGGTGCCAGGCCGAGATGTACGGGGTCGGCGGCTCGCCGGGGCCGAAGATCCGGTCGAATCGCCTCAAGAGTTCCAGATAAACCTGTGGAAACTCCGTACGCGCGGCCTCGTCGAGTTCCCTCAGATCGGGGACACGGCGGCGAGGATGCAGGTGGACTTCGTACGGCCAGTGCGCGGCGTAGGGCACGAAGGCGACCCAGTGCTCGGCGTCGATGACGATCCGGGAGCCGTCCGCCTCCTCGCGGGCCACCACGTCGTCGAAGAGGTTGCCGCCGGTCTTCGCGCGGTGGGCCGCCATCGAGCGGAGCATCAGCTCGGTGCGCGGGGTGACGAAGGGGTACGCGTAGATCTGCCCGTGCGGGTGGCCGAGCGTGACGCCGATCTCGGCGCCCCGGTTCTCGAAGCAGAACACCTGCTTGACCTGCGGAAGTTCGGCGAGTTCGGCAGTGCGGTCGGTCCATGCCTCCAGGACCAGGGCGGCCTGGTCCTCGGTGAGGTCGGCGAACGACGCGTCGTGGTCGGAGGTGAAGCAGACGACCTCGCAGCGGCCGGAGTCACCGGCGAGCGAGGGGAAGCGGTTCTCGAAGACGGCGACGTCGTAGTCGGCCTCGGGGATCTCGCTCCGCCGGCCGTCCCGCGAGGGGCAGAGCGGGCACTCGTCGGCCGGCGGGTGGTAGATCCGGCCCTGGCGGTGCGAGGCGATGGCGACGCTGTCGCCGAGGAACGGGTCGCGCCGGATCTCGGACGAGGTCGAGACGGCGTCGAGCGGGCGTCGGTCGACGGCATCGCGCACGACGTCGTCACGGCGGTCGTAGTAGAGCAGCTCCCGGCCGTCGGCGAGCGTCGTAACCGTCTTCTTCACCAGGTTCCTCCAAACATAACCGAACACAATGAACCACAACTCAACAAACGCGTCAATGAGTCGTCCACGCCGGGCGGCATGCCTCAGGGCTCGGTGTCCGGGTGTGTGTGGAGGGGTGGTGGTGGCGCGGCTCAGTGGTGCGGCTGTCCCGGCCGCCCGGCCGGTGCCGCGCGGTCCAGCAGCCCCGTGCGGGCCGCGAGTGCCGCGGCCTCCAGCCGGGAGCCGACGCCCAGCTTCATCAGTACCCGCTGCACATGCGTGCGCGCGGTGCTCGGCGCGATCCGCATCCCGGCCGCGATCAGCCGGGTGTCCTCGCCCTCGGCGACCCGCACCAGGACCTCGACCTCGCGCGGGGTGAGCAGCTGAAGCAGCCGCTGCCCCTCGTCGTCGGGCGCCGCGGCGGGATTGAGCAGTTCGGCGAAGGCACCCTGAAGGAGTTGCGGCGCCACCGCCGCCTCTCCGGCGCGTGCCTTGACCATCGCCCGTTCGACGCCCTCCATGCGCTCGTCGTGGCGGACGTATCCCGCGGCCCCCGCCGCGAAGGCCGCCGCGATCCCGCGCGGGCTGGGCACCGGTCCGAGCACCACGACGGCCACCTGCGGGCGCTCGCGCCGGATCCGTACGATCGGGTCGAAGGCGCCGGGTTCGGCGGGTGCCGCGGTGCCGAACAGACAGACCTCCGGGGCCCTGCTGACCACCAGCTCCGCCGCCCCCGAGGTCGGTGCGGCTGCCGCGAGGACGCGGTGGCCCCGCAGTTTCAGCGCAGAGGCCAGTGCCTCGGCGAGCAGTCTGTGATCATCGACCACCATGAGCCGCACGCCCATCGAGCACACCCCCGTAGCACCGGCACACCGGGCCCCCCGGCCTTCCTGACCCGGCAAGCTACACGCTTGTTCGACGCCACGGGCGTCTTACCGGCCAAAAGGCTCCAGAACACCGAATCGGCGTGCGTTCGGGACCGGTTGATGGTGTGCCATGTCCGACTGGTCGCCGTTGTGATCTGCCCGGCGACCATTACGGATCAGCTGACCCGAACGTGCGCGGGGGTGGTGTCCGACGGACGGACACCACCCCCGCGCGCATACCGCCTGCTGTTACTGCCTGCTGAAGCTGACCACCAGTCGGCGGCTCTCGTCCAGCGAGCCGTGCGGCTTGCTGACCATCGTGCTGGACAGGTACAGGTGCCCGTCGCTGTAGCGGAACTCGGAGTAGTCCGGCGTGAAGCTGGTCTCCGCGTCACGGATGGACTCGTCGCTCGGGTTCTCCATCAGCACCGTCTGCTTGAACGTGGCGCCGTCGATGGAGACGACCTGGCCGCCCTTGTCGTACGGGGGGACCCGGTAGGCGATGATGTTGCCGCCGTCCATGCGGATCGGGAACATCGTGTAGCGGTCGCCCGCGTCGGCCCGGTCGCTGGTCGGCTTGCCGGTGGTGAGGTCGAAGGAGACGATCTCGTTGGTGTCGCCGTACTCGCCGGTGCCCTCGTGGTCCTCGGTCGGCACGTAGATGCGGTTGTTGCCGACGGCCAGCTGGCTGCAGCTCTCGACCTCGGTGGAGGCGCAGCGCGCGGCGTACTTCTCGCCGTCCGCCGCGATCCTGGTGAGCAGCTTGCCGGTGGAGGCGTCGATCGAGAAGAAGTCCGAGATGCCACTGCCGTCACCGGCGGTGTCGCCGACGTCGGCCGCGACGACCAGCGGCTTGGTGGAGACGATGCTCGCGTAATCGACGCCGGGCGGCATCTTGTACGAGGAGATCGGGGCCCCGGTGGTGGGGTTCAGCGCCTGGATGACGAGCTGCGGGTCGTCGTACGTACCGCACTTGCGGACCACCGCGAGTGCTTCGCCGCCGCCGTATCCCTTGTCGTAGCAGCCGTCGGTACTGGCCTTGGGCTTCCAGCGCTCGGCGCCGGTGTTCAGGTCGAAGGCGGCGCCGCCCTCGGTTCCGCCCGCGGCGACCGTGGTGCCGCTGAGCGTGACCTCGTCGAACCTGACCGGTGCGTCACCGCTGGTGGCGGCGTTGACCGACTTGCTCCACATCAGCTTGCCGGTGTTCAGGTCGATCGCGCCGACCTGGTTGCACGGCGGGTACTTGGTCGCCTTGGTCGGCTTGCTCTGCTCGAAGGCGATCGCGGTCTTGTAGTCCTTGGACATGTGCCGGGAGGCGGCACAGACCTGGCCCGCCAGCGGGATGGACCACAGCTTGGTGCCCTTGGCCGGGTCGTACGCGACGATCTCGTTCAGGCCGGTCTTCACGTACGCCTTGTCGGTCAGCCAGGAGCCGTCGACCTTGGTGACGTCGGTGACCTTCGGCAGCGGCAGCTGGAAGGCGACCTTGGACTTGGGGTCCGAAGGCGCCTTCTCCTTGCCCGCACCGTCGGCGGCGGCGCCTGTGTTCTCGCCGTCCTTGCCCTCGGTGGAGCCGCTGGACCGGGACGCCTCGTCCTTCTTGTCGTCGTCACCGCCGCTGGAGGAGTACCAGATGCCACCGGCGACGATCAGCACCACGGCGACCGAGGCGGCGACGATGATCTGCATCTGGGTGGAGAACTTCTTGCCGCCGTTCCCGTTCTGCTGCGGCATCTGCGGCTGCTGCATCGGCGTGGTCTGGTAGCCGTACCCCTGCTGCGGCGGCTGGCCCGGCGGCATGCCCTGCGGGAATCCGTAACCCTGCTGCGGCTGTCCGGGCACGGGCGCCTGCGGGTAGCCGTAACCGGGCTGCGGGGGCTGGCCCTGCGGGTAGCCGTAGCCCGGCTGCGGGGGCTGGCCCTGCGGATAGCCGTAACCGGGGCCCGGCTGCTGCGGGGCGCCGACGGTCGGCGCGGCGTCCGCGGGCGGCGGGGTCGGGGCGCCGAACCCACCTGCGGGCGGGGTGGCCGGCTGCTTGCCGAACGCGTCCGCGGGCGGCGGGGTCGGGGCGCCGAATCCACCCGGCGGGGGGTCCTGCGGGGCGCCGAATCCGCCCTGGGGCGGATCGTTGGGCGGCTGGGGGGGCTGCGTCATGGCGTACGTACCTCTGGGGAAAGGGAGTCGGTGGGACGGGGCCGGCGGCGGTCGGTCGTGCTCCGGCCGCCGCCGGTCATGAGCCGTGGGGCTCCGACGGCCGGGTGCTGCCGTCGAAAGGCTTCGCGAGCCGTCAGTTGCCGAAGGCCATCATGGTCTTCGTCTCCAGCTCTTCCTTGTCGTTCCTGGCGCTGACCCGGCCACTCGCGATGAAGGAGCGGCCGCCCGCGTAGACGATCTTCGAGTTGTAGAAGTCGTTCTCGATCTCGGCCGTCGACGCGGGGTGCTTCAGCAGCATCCTCGGGGTGCCGCCGGTCGGTGCGAGGGTGGCGATGCCGCCGCCCTGTTCGTATCCGGACTCCACGTAGAGCAGCACGTTGCCGCCCTCCATGCGCAGCGGCTTCACCGTGCGGTCGGCCGGAGCGGCGGCCTTCCACTTGGTCTTGCCGGTGTTCAGGTTGAACGCCACGACCTTGTTCGTACGGGCGGTGCCGCTGGAGTCCGGCGCGGTCGCCATGTAGAAGGTGTTGGCGTCGGCGGCGACTCCGGTGCAGCCGTCGAGGGACTTGCCGAAGATGGCGAAGGCGCTGCCGCAGTCCGGTGCGAACTTGTCACCCTTGTCGCTGGTGATGCCGGAACGGAGGGAGCCGTTCTCCTTCAGCGCGAGGATGCTCCACTCCTTGTCCTTCTTCAGGGAGACCACCAGCGGGCTCACCGAGTAGACCCGGTCGATCTCCCAGCCGCGCTTGGGCTGGTACGTCCACCTGGGCTTGCCCGTGACCGGGTCGAGCTCCTGGATCTGGTGCTGCGGGTTGTCGACGTCGCCGGTGCGGCAGTTGGAGGCGGCGATCAGCTTGGCCCCGCCGGCGAAGGCGAACGGCTGGCAGTTGCCCGACGGCTTGCCGAACAGTTCCTTGCCGTCGCTGACCCGGTAGGCGTTGGAGTTTCCGGTGCGCCCGACCGTCACGGTGTCGCCGCTGACGGCCAGCGAGATGTCCGACAGAAAGTCCCAGGTGCCGTTCTTCTTGATCGACTTCTTCCAGCCGGCCTTGCCGGTGTTGAGGTCGATCATCTGGAGATCCGCGCAGTCCGCCTTGTCGGTGGTGCCGTTCTTGACCCCGATGACGATCTTGCCGTCGGTCGCGGTCTGCGCGGGCGCCGCGCACAGGTCGGCGGGCAGCTTGAGGGTCCACTTCTGCTTGCCGTCGGCCACCGAGTAGCCGGAGATCGAGCGGTACATGCCCTTGACGATCGTGTCGCCGACCACCCAGGGGCCGTACACATCGGAGCCGTTGCGCGGCAGGTCGATGTCGTTCTTCTGGAGCCAGAGGACCTTCGCCTCGCCGGCCTTGCGCCCGGCGTTGAGGTCGTCGTCGGCGCCGCGGCCCTCACCGTCGCCGTTGCCGTTGCCCTCGTTGACGGAGGGCGAGGCGCTCGGCTCGGCGTCCCCGCTCTCCTTCGCGATCGGCTTCTTGTCGTCGTCGCCCCCGCTCGTGGCGACGAAGATGCCACCGCCGATCACCAGGAGCGCGGCGGCCGCGGCACCGATGATGATCGCGGGCTTGCGCTTGGAGGAGCCGCCACCGCCCGGACCGCCGGGGGCCGGTGCGCCGGGGTACTGCTGCTGCGGGTAGCCGGGACCGGGCTGCTGGCCGTACGGACCCGGCTGCTGGCCGTAGGGACCGGGCTGCTGGCCGTACGGACCCGGCTGCTGGCCGTAGGGGCCCGGCTGCTGGGCATACGGGCCGGGCTGCTGGCCCGGCTGCTGGCCCGGCTGCTGCGGGTAGCCGTAGCCGGGGGCCTGACCCGGCGGCTGGCCGGGGGCCTGCGGGTAGCCGTAGCCCGGCTGGGCGGGCGGGGTCTGCGGCGGGCCCTGGGGCGGCTGAGGAATACCCGGCGGCGGCTCCTGCGGCGCGCCGAAGCCTCCCTGCGGCGGTTGCTGGCTGGGCGGCTGGGTCATCAGCACGTCCCCCTTCGTGCGGTCCGGTGCCCGCTCCGTTCTCCCCCGCGATTCCGTGGAGCACCATGGGGCCGAAACCCCCCGAACTCCCCGGAAAGGAGCGAATCAGGCATGGATCCCGCGGCGTTACGTCAGTCGAGCGGGGCTTCTTTGTACCACCCGCGACACCCCGGGCATCGGGTCGGTCCACCCCCTGTTCCCAAGGGAGAACCGGCCCGTGATGCCTCCGTTACGCCTCATCGTCCGTCAGCTGCCGAAGGCCGCCGTCGACTTCGCCCGCTTCTCGTCCCCGTCCTCGACGCCGCTGATGCTCGTACTCACAAGGAGGGAACGCCCGTTCGCGTAGGCGACCCGGGGTCGAAGAGATCGCGTTCGGCCGCTGCCGCCGCGGCCGGGTGCCGCTCACCGCGGACACCGGGCGTCCAGTCGACCAGTCGGTCAGCCACCGAAAGAGATCATCGTCCTCATCGCCATCTCTTCCTCGTCGGTGACTCCGCTGACGAAGGCGTGCATGAGCAGGGAGCGCCCGTTCACATAGGCGACCCGGGGAGTGGAGAAGCCACGCTCCACCTCGGCCGCCGACGCCGGATGCCGCAGGACCGGCCGCAGCGTGCCGCCCGTCGGCGCGAGCGACATGATGCCGCCCCCCTTGCCCTTGGTCGCGCCCATATGGATCAGCACCTTGCCGCCCTCCACCCGCATCGGCATCAGGGTCTGCCCGGCGGGTGCCGCAACCTTCCACTTGGACTTGCCGGTGTCCAGATCGAAGGCAACGACCGCGTTGGTCATGTCGGAGCCGACGTACTCGGGCTTCGTCGCCATGTAGAAGGTGTCCGCGTCGGCCGCGACCCCCAGGCAGTTGTCGACGTTCTTGCCCCGGGTGAGCAGGTCGCCGCCGCACCGCGTTTCGTAGTCGTCGGTGCCACCGGCCAGCTGGGACCGGTACGTGCCATCGGAGTTGAGCACCGCGATGGCCCAGTTCTTCTCCCCCTTCCTCAGGGAGACGACCGGTGGGCTGACCGAGTAGAACTGGTCGACCTTCCAGCCCTTCTTGACCTTGTACGTCCACCGGACCTTGCCGGTGGCCGGGTCGATCCGCTGCACCAGCTGCTCGGCGTGGTCGTCGGCCTCGGTCTGGCAGCTGGCGGCGGCGATCGGGACGGGTCCGCTCGCGAAGCCGAACGGCTGGCAGTTGCCCGGCAGTTTGCCCCACAGCGCCTTGCCGTCACGGACTCGGAAGGCGTCCGTCCGACTGGTCCGCCCCACGGTCAGAACGTCTCCGTTGATCGCCATCGCCACGTCGGAGAGCCCGTCCCAGGCACCGGGCCGCTCGTACGACTTGCTCCAGCCCGCCTTCCCTGTGGCGAGGTCGATCATCTGGAGGGTGTTGCAGAACTCGTCGCTCGCGGCGCCGCCCTCGATCCCGATCACGATCTGGCCGTCGGCGGTCGGCTGCGTAGGGGCGGCGCAGACGTCGGACGGCAGACGCAGGCTCCACTTCTGCGTCCCGTCCATGACGGAATAGCCGGACACCGTCCGGTACATGGCCTTGACCACGATGTCGCCGACGATCCACGGACCGTATGCGTCGGCGCCGTTGCGGGGCAGGTCGACCCCGTTCTTCTGAATCCACAGGACCTTCGCCTCGCCGGACTTGCGCCCGGCGTTGAGCTTCTCGGCGGTTTCGGGGTCCGCGACCGCCTTCCCCTTGCCCTCATCGACGGAGGGCGAGGGGCTCGGCTGCACGACGTCGTCACTGTTCTGGGCGACGGGTTTCTTCTCGCCGTCTCCGTCGCCCCCGCTCGTGGCGAACCAGACGCCGCCACCCACGATCAGGCAGACGGCGAGCACGGCGGCGACCACGACCGCGGGCTTCCCCCTGAAGCGCCCGCCACGACCGGGCCCGCCGGGAGGCTGCGGCTGTGGCTGCGGATAGCCGTAACCGGGCCCGCCGTAACCCCCCGGCGCCTGCTGACCGTACGACTGCGAGGGCTGCCCGTACACGCCGGGTTGCGGTTCGTACGGAGCCCCGAAACCTCCCTGCGGCGGTTGCTGGCCGGGCGGCTGGGTCATCAGCACGTCCCCCTTCGTGCAGACGGGTCCGGCTTCTGCGCCGGGCAAGGTTTCTTTCTACCACCCGTCCCAGAAGCCCCAGCTGTCACACCCGACGCACCGCAGCGATCAGGCGTCCTCGGCCAGTTCCAGCCAGCGCATCTCCAACTCGTCGCGTTCGGCGACCAGTTCACGCAGCTCCGCGTCGAGCTCGGCGACCTTCTCGAAGTCCGTGGCGTGCTCGGCGATCCGCGCGTGCAGCGTGGTCTCACGGGTCGAGATCTTGTCGAGCTGCCGCTCGACCTTCTGGAGCTCCTTCTTCGCCGCGCGGGCGGCCTGCGGGGAGACCGTCGCGGCCGGTGCGGCCGTCTCCTTGGCCGGGGCGGGCGCGGCGGAGGGCGTGGCCGTCTCCTCCATCCGCTGCCTGCGCTCCAGGTACTCGTCGATCCCTCGCGGCAGCATCCGCAGTGTGCGGTCGCCGAGCAGCGCCATCACCCGGTCCGTGGTCCGCTCGATGAAGAACCGGTCGTGGGAGATCACGATCATCGATCCGGGCCAGCCGTCGAGGAGGTCCTCCAGCTGGGTCAGGGTCTCGATGTCGAGGTCGTTGGTGGGCTCGTCGAGGAAGAGGACGTTCGGCTCGTCCATCAGCAGGCGCAGGATCTGGAGCCGGCGCCGCTCACCGCCCGAGAGGTCGCCGACCGGGGTCCACTGCTTCTCCTTCGAGAAGCCGAACTGCTCGCAGAGCTGGCCCGCGGTCATCTCGCGGCCCTTGCCGAGGTCGACCCGGTCCCGTACCTGCTGAACGGCCTCCAGGACCCGCAGGTTCGGGTTGAGCTCGTGGACCTCCTGGGAGAGGTAGGCCAGCTTGACGGTCTTGCCGACGACGACCTTCCCGGCGGCGGGCTGTGTGTCGCCCTGGGTGCGGGCCGCCTCGGCGAGCGCCCGCAGCAGCGAGGTCTTGCCCGCGCCGTTGACCCCGACCAGGCCGATCCGGTCGCCGGGGCCGAGCTGCCAGGTGAGGTGGGTGAGCAGCGTCTTGGGGCCGGCCTGGACGGTCACGTCCTCCAGGTCGAAGACGGTCTTGCCGAGCCGGGCGTTGGCGAACTTCATCAGCTCGCTGGTGTCGCGCGGCGGCGGCACGTCGGCGATCAGTTCGTTGGCCGCCTCGATGCGGTAGCGCGGCTTGGAGGTGCGGGCCGGGGCACCGCGGCGCAGCCAGGCCAGCTCCTTGCGCATCAGGTTCTGCCGCTTGGACTCCTCGGTCGCGGCGATCCGCTCCCGCTCGGCCCGTGCGAAGACGTAGTCGCTGTAGCCGCCCTCGTACTCGTGGACCGTGCCGCGCTGGACGTCCCACATGCGGGTGCAGACCTGGTCGAGGAACCAGCGGTCGTGGGTGACGCAGACGAGCGCGGAGCGGCGGGCCCGCAGATGGCCGGCCAGCCAGGAGATGCCCTCGACGTCGAGGTGGTTGGTCGGCTCGTCGAGGACGATGAGGTCCTGCTCGGCGATGAGCAGCTTGGCCAGCGCGATCCGGCGCCGCTCACCGCCGGAGAGCGGGGCGATGACGGTGTCCAGGCCGTGCTCGAAGCCCGGCAGGGCGAGTCCGCCGAAGAGCCCGGTGAGCACGTCGCGGATCTTGGCGCTGCCCGCCCACTCGTGGTCGGCGAGGTCGCCGATCACCTCGTGGCGGATGGTCGCCTGCGGGTCGAGCGAGTCGTGCTGGGTGAGGACGCCGAGCCTGAGTCCGCCGCTGTGGGTGACGCGTCCGCTGTCCGCCTCCTCCAGCCTGGCGAGCATCCGGATGAGGGTCGTCTTGCCGTCGCCGTTGCGGCCCACGACACCGATCCGGTCCCCCTCGGACACCCCGAGGGACACGCCGTCGAGCAGGGCACGGGTGCCGTACACCTTGCTGACCTGCTCGACATTGACCAGATTGACGGCCATTTCACTCCTGTTTAGGGGGGATCTATCGGCTTTCCAGGGTACGGGGCCCGGGGCGGGGTCGGTGGCGGCGGGCGCCGTCAGACGACCGTGGCCCCCGGCGCCGGGGACACCGCGGTCCGCGCGTTCCTGCACGTGCCCGAGGTGAGCAGCGCCTCGGCCACCTTCCGTGCCGACTCCTCGTCCGCCACCAGGAACGCGGTGGTCGGCCCGGAGCCCGAGACCAAGGCGGCCAGGGCACCGGCCGCGGTGCCCGCGGCGAGGGTGTCGGCGAGCGAGGGGCGCAGGGAGAGCGCGGCGGGCTGGAGGTCGTTGGCGAGCGCCTTCGCGAGCGCGGTGGGGTCGCCGGTGCGCAGGGCGTCGAGGAGCGCCGGGGAGGCCTCCGGTACGGGGACGTCGGCGCCCGCCGTCAGCCGGTCGAACTCGCCGTAGACGGCCGGGGTGGAAAGCCCGCCGTCGGCGACCGCGAAGACCCAGTGGAAGGTGCCGCCGACGTCGACGGGGGTCAGCCGCTCACCGCGTCCGGTACCGAGGGCGGCTCCGCCGACCAGGCTGAACGGGACGTCGCTGCCCAGCTCCGCGCAGATGGCGAGGAGCTCGTCCCGCGCGGCGCCGGTGGACCAGAGGGCGTCGCAGGCCAGCAGCGCGGCAGCGCCGTCGGCGCTGCCGCCCGCCATGCCGCCCGCGACGGGGATGTCCTTGGCGATGTGGATGTGCACATCGGGTGCGATGCCGTGCCGCTCGGCCAGCGCGATCGCGGCGCGGGCGGCGAGGTTCGTCGCGTCCAGCGGGACCTGGGCGGCGTCCGGGCCGGAGCAGGTGATGCGCAGCCCGTCGGCGGGGGTGACGGTGACCTCGTCGTACAGGCCGACGGCGAGGAAGACATTGGCCAGGTCGTGGAAGCCGTCGGGACGCGGGGCGCCGACCGCGAGCTGGACGTTGACCTTGGCGGGTACGCGGACGGTGATGCTCACTCGCCACTCCCGGAGGGCTTGTTCTCGGCGATGGCGGCGAACTCCTCGACCGTCAGTGCCTCGCCGCGGGCCTGCGGCGAGATCCCGGCCGCGACCAGGGCCGCCTCGGCGGCGGGCGCGGAGCCCGCCCAGCCGGCCAGGGCCGCCCGCAGCGTCTTGCGGCGCTGGGCGAAGGCCGCGTCGACGACCGCGAAGACCTCTTCCCTGCTCGCGTCCGTCGCGATCGGCTCGGTGCGCCGGACCAGGGACACCAGACCGGAGTCGACGTTCGGGGCGGGCCAGAAGACGTTGCGGCCGATGGAACCGGCCCGCTTGACGTCCGCGTACCAGTTGGCCTTCACCGACGGCACGCCGTAGACCTTGTTGCCCGGCCGCGCGGCCAGCCGGTCGGCGACCTCGGCCTGGACCATGACGAGGGTGCGCTCGATGGACGGGAAGCGCTCCAGCATGGTCAGCAGGACCGGCACGGCGACGTTGTACGGAAGGTTCGCGACCAGCGCGGTGGGCGCCGGGCCGGGCAGCTCCCGGACCAGCATCGCGTCGGAGTGCACCAGGGCGAACCGGTCGGCGCGCCCCGGCATCCGGGCGGCGACGGTGGCCGGCAGCGCGCCCGCCAGCACGTCGTCGATCTCGACGGCGACGACCCGGTCCGCCGCCTCCAGCAGCGCCAGGGTCAACGAGCCGAGCCCCGGACCGACTTCGACGACGACGTCGTCCGGGCGGACTTCCGCCGTCCGCACGATCCGGCGGACCGTATTGGCGTCGATGACGAAGTTCTGGCCGCGCTGCTTGGTCGGGCGTACGCCCAGCTCGGCGGCCAGCTCGCGGATGTCTGCGGGGCCCAGGAGGGCATCGGGCTCAGTGGTGCTCACCTGTAAAGCGTAAGGCGCCCCGCGGTTCGCACCCGCCGCCGGGCAGCCCGCCGCCCCGCCGCTCAGTAGTCGAAGGCCCGTGCCGTGTTGTCCGCGATCGCCGCCGCCAGGGTGTCCTCGTCGGTCCCCCTCACCTCGGCCATCGCACGCAGGGTGACCGGGATGAGATACGGCGCGTTGGGCCGGCCACGGTACGGCGCGGGCGTCAGGAACGGCGCGTCCGTCTCGACCAGGACCAGTTCCGTCGGGGCGACGGCCAGGGCGTCCCGCAGCGGCTGGGCGTTCTTGAAGGTGACATTGCCCGCGAAGGACATGAAGTACCCGGCGTCCGCGCAGATCCGGGCCATGTCGGCGTCACCGGAGTAGCAGTGGAACACGGTCCGCTCGGGGGCGCCCGCGTCGGCGAGGATGCGCAGCACGTCCGCGTGCGCCTCGCGGTCGTGGATGACCAGCGCCTTGCCGTGCCGTTTGGCGATCTCGATGTGGGCCCGGAAGGACTCCTCCTGGGCGGCCATGCCCTCGGGCCCCGTACGGAAGCAGTCCAGCCCGGTCTCCCCGACGCCCCGCACATGGTCGAGTGCGGCCAGCGCGTCGATCTCCGCGAGTGCCTCGTGCAGCGCCGCCTGCCCGCCACCGGCCCGCGCCCCCTGGCGGGACCAGCCTCCCCCAGGCCTTGAGGGCTGGGAGGTGCCCCCTCGGTCGCCGTGCACGATGCGGGGTGCCTCGTTGGGGTGCAGGGCGACCGCCGCGTGCACATCGGTGTGCGCGGCGGCGATCTCGGCGGCCCGGCGCGAACCGGCCACGTCGCATCCCACCTGGATCACGGTGGTCACATTGACCGCCGCGGCCCTGGCCAGGCTCTCCTCGACGGTCGCGTCCTGCATGTCCAGGTGGGTGTGCGAATCGGCGACCGGCACCCGGAGGGGTTCGGGCAGCGGCGGGGCTTCGGTACGGCTCATGACGACGATCGTACGAGGACGCGCCGGTGCGCCCCGCCCGCGGTGGGGCCGGCGGGCCTACCTCCGGTGGAAGGGGTGCAGCAGGTCGGACAGGTGCCAGTGGCGCCCCGCGGGTGCGGCGGCCACCGCCTCGCCGTCCCGGGCGCCGTTCTCCCCGGTGGCCGGCCGCGGGGGCGCGGGGTTGTGGAGCAGCTGCTGGACGGTCGAGACCCGGCCGGCCCGCATGATCCGGACCACGTGTCCGCCGCAGTTCGCGCAATGGGGCCGGGAAAGGGGCGAGGGAACTCGTTCCCCGTCCGCCTTGTAGATGACGAAAGCGTTGTTGGAACCGTCGACGTGGTGCTCTATCTCGTAGGCCTGTTCCCAGCCGTGCCCACACCTCATGCAGGCGAAGGCGTATGCCTCGTGCGCGGTGGTTGCTGCGATCTCGCTCATGCCCGCTCCTTTGTCCGCCGGACAGGCACTCCGGACAGGCGCTCCGGAGAATGTGTCCCTGATTCAGTGGACGCCTTTACCGGCAGGAGCGCATCGGGCCCTGCCGACTGTTGGAGCGCTTTTGGCCTTCTCGTGGCAGAAAGGCCCGGTGTGCGGCTCGGGCTTTGCTTTTCACGACAGTCCTTTGCCCTCCGCAGGACCGGTTCGCGCCGCGTTCTTTGCCGCGACGACCGCGTCGAACACTTCGCGCTTGGGCAGCCCCGCGGCGGCGGCGACGGCGGCGATCGCCTCCTTGCGCCGCTCCCCCGCCTCCTCGCGCACCCGCACCCTGCGTACCAGCTCCTCGGCGTCCAGTTCCTCGGGCCCGGACTCGGCCGCGCCCTCGACGACGACGGTGATCTCGCCGCGTACCCCTTCGGCCGCCCAGACCGCCAGCTCTCCCAGCGGGCCGCGCTTCACTTCCTCGTACGTCTTGGTCAGCTCCCGGCACACGGCGGCCCTGCGGTCGGCGCCGAAGACCTCGGCCATCGCGGCGAGGGTGTCGTCGAGCCGGTGCGGGGCCTCGAAGAAGACCATGGTGCGGCGCTCGTCGGCGACCTCTCGGAGCCGGCCGAGCCGTTCGCCCGCCTTGCGCGGCAGGAAGCCCTCGAAGCAGAAGCGGTCGACGGGCAGCGCCGACAGGGCGAGCGCGGTGAGCACGGCGGACGGGCCGGGGACCGCGGTGACCTTGATGTCCTTCTCCACGGCGGCGGCCACGAGCCGGTAGCCGGGGTCGGAGACGGACGGCATCCCGGCGTCCGTGACCAGCAGCACGCGGGCACCGCCGGTCAGTGCCTCGACGAGCTCGGGCGTACGGGCCGACTCGTTGCCCTCGAAGTAGGAGACGACCCGCCCCGTGGTGTGGATGCCGAGCGCCTGGGTGAGGCGGCGCAGCCGCCGGGTGTCCTCGGCGGCGACCACGTCGGCCGTCTCCAGTTCGGCGGCGAGGCGCGGCGGGGCGTCCGCCACATCGCCGATGGGGGTTCCTGCGAGTACCAGCGTTCCAGTCGTTCCAGTCACAAGAGCCATCCTCCCAGCACGGGCGACAGCGCTCGCACAGATGCGTTCCCTACGATGGCGCGGTGACGAGTACTGCGCCCGAAGCCCGACAGGGCCAAGACGCCGGGGAACCGCACGGCGAAGAACCGGCCTCCTGGCAGCAGCGGCTGCGCCGCTTCGGCCATTCGCCCCGGCCCGGGATCGGGCTGCGTGAGCGGCTTGTCCCGCCGTACACCCGGCCCGGCGCCCAGTTGTGGGCGGTGCTCGGGATCTCCCCGCCACTGGCCGGACGGCTGGTGCGGTGGTCGGCGTGGGGCGGTCCGCTGCTGGTGGCGCTGGTCGCCGGGGTGCTGCGGTTCTGGAATCTGGGAAGCCCGCACGCGCTGATATTCGACGAGACGTACTACGCCAAGGACTCCTGGGCCCTGATCAACCAGGGTTACGAGGGGGACTGGCCCAAGGACATCGACAAGCTGATCCTTGAGGACCCGTCGAAGGTGCACATCCCGGTGGACCCGGGATATGTGGTGCACCCGCCGGTCGGCAAGTGGATCATCGGGCTCGGTGAGCACTTCTTCGGGTTCACGCCGTTCGGCTGGCGGTTCATGGTGGCGGTGCTCGGCACGCTGTCGGTGCTGATGCTGTGCCGGATCGGCCGGCGGCTGTTCCGCTCGACGTTCCTGGGCTGCCTGGCGGGCACCCTGCTCGCCGTCGACGGTCTGCATTTCGTGATGAGCCGCACCGCGCTGCTCGACCTGGTGCTGATGTTCTTCGTGCTGGCGGCGTTCGGCGCGCTGCTGATCGACCGCGACTGGGCACGGCGCAGACTCGCCGCGGCGCTGCCGGTCGACGAGGAGGGGGTGCTGCGCCCCGATGCGGAGGTCGCGGAGAACCTGCGGCTCGGCTGGCGGCCCTGGCGGATCACCGCGGGCCTGATGCTGGGGCTGGCCTTCGCCACCAAGTGGAACGGCCTGTACATCATGGTCGGCTTCGGCCTGATGACGGTGCTGTGGGATGTGGGCGCGCGCCGGACCGCGGGTGCGGTCCATACGTACACGGCGGTGCTGAAGCGGGATCTGGTGCCGGCGTTCGTCTCGACGGTCCCGGTCGCGATCCTCACGTATCTCGTCTCGTGGACCGGCTGGATCGTCACCGGCAAGGGCTACTACCGGAACTGGGCGGAGACCGACGGCCGGGGCGGCAACTGGACCTGGCTGCCGGACTGGCTGCGCAGCCTGTGGCACTACGAGTACCAGGTCTACGAGTTCCATGTGAACCTGACGTCCGGCCACACCTACCAGTCCAATCCCTGGAGCTGGATCGTGCTCGGCCGGCCCGTCTCGTACTTCTGGGAGGAGCAGCCGGGCTGCGCGGGGTCGGGGACCGGCAAGTGCGCGCGCGAGGTGCTGGCCATCGGGACGCCGCTGCTGTGGTGGGCGGCGTGCTTCGCCCTGGTGTACGTGCTGTGGCGGTGGTTCTTCCGGCGCGACTGGCGGGCGGGCGCGATCGCCTGCGGTGTGGCGGCGGGCTGGCTGCCCTGGTTCTTCTACCAGGAGCGGACGATCTTCCTCTTCTACGCCGTGGTGTTCGTGCCGTTCCTGTGTCTGGCGGTGACGATGATGATCGGCGCGATGCTGGGCCCGGCGGCCGGGACCGGGACCAAACGGGAACTCGGCCTGATGTCCGGCGATCCCTCGGGCGAGCGCCGGCGGACCCTGGGCGCTGTCGCGGCGGGCGTCCTGGTCCTGCTGATCATCTGGAACTTCATCTACTTCTGGCCGATCTACACGGGCACACCCATCCCCGACGGGTCGTGGCGCAACCGGATGTGGCTGGACACCTGGATCTAGCTGGGAAAACGCACCAAGAGGCCGCAGTCGTCGACTGCGGCCTCTTGGTGGTTGTTGGCCATCATCGGTGCCCATTGGCCACCCTCGGACGGCCCACAGACGGCCCGGCGGTCGGCCCCGGGAACGGGCCTGGCACCCCGGCCCGTCCCTTCTGACGCCCCGCCGTGCGATCGACGGTTCGCGGCCCGGTGCCGCCGCTGCCGGGGCGGGTGCGGGTCAGAGAGGAAGAGCTGAAAGGACCGCCCGCCGGGCGGACGACTCCAGCGCACCAGGCCCGGCCTCGCCCCCGCCGCAGGGCGGCCTCGGATGGTGCCCTCGGCAGGAGGCTCTTCAACGGGGAACTCCCGCCGGAGCGGCTGCGGCAGTGCCAGCGTCAAAGCAAGAGGAGCACCGGCCCGGGGTGCTCCTCTTGTCTGTTCGCGAGCACGCGCGGCGCCTCGCACTACAACAGACACCCCCTCTTTTGTCCTAAGAGGGAAGACGCTGCGTCATCTGCGTCATGCAGGCCGAGAAACGGCCCCTGACCTGCGACTACGGGCATGACGCAGACGAAGGTCTCTGCGTCATCCTGCGTCATCTGCGTCACCCGACGACGCAGCCCATGACGCACCGATGACGCACCCCCAAACCACTGCGTCACGCAAAACCGCAGCTCAGAAGCCCGCATGACGCAGATGACGCAATGACGCAGAAATCCGCACCTAGGACAGATGCGCCACTGAGTGGGCCGCATGCCGCGTTGTGCTGGCGGACGAGCCTCCCGGGGAGACGGCAGTGGTGGTCTCTTCGCCTAGCAGGCCAGGAGGGCGCGCGGCGGTCCCCGGGGCTGCGCTCGGGCGGGGTGTTCCCCGGGGGCCTGCTAGACGCTAGAACACAGCTCAGGCCGCCTGCGGAGTGCTAGCGGCCCTGCTAGACCTAGCAGACGCCCCTGCTAGACCTAGCAAGGCATCAGGGCCTGCCTGGCGGGTGCCCCCGATCGGATCGTCGCACCCTCGCGGGCGGCTAAGCGCTGTTGGCGCTCGCCCTCCCCCACCCAGAGTTCTGGAGTAGTGAGGGAAGTTTTCGAAATATCGCGACTCAAGCGACTCAGCGCGTCTCAGCGCAGGTCAGAGGAGGTGCACGGAGGGTCGGTATCGCAACTCAGAGCGACTCGCATCGCGACTCAAGCGACTCAAAGACCGCTCGCCGTGGACGTGTGCACGATGAGTCGCGACTCAGGGCAACGTCGAGCCGACCGGCGCCTTGCATTTCAGGAGAGGCGCCGCCCCCGCTCCTGAAATGCTGGCCTCTGCTGCGCGGTCCGGCGAGAAGAGACCACGTCGCCGGGGGCGGGTGGTCTCTTCTGCCGGCAGGCGACCGCCAAGGCAGTGAGTCGCAATGTGAGTCACACGGCACCCCCTCTGACCTGCACTGAGACGCTTGAGTCGCGATGCTCTGAAATGTAGGGCGAACTTGTACCGCAGAGCCCCCGTTGAAGAGCCTCCTGCCGAGGGCACCGTCCGAGGCCGCCCTGCGGCGGGAGCGAGGCCGGGCCTGGTGCGCCAAAGTCGTCCGCCCGGCGGGCGGTCCTTTCAGCTCTTCCTCTCTGACCCGCACCCGACCCGAAGGGGGCCCGGCTGTCCAGAAAACTAGACAGCCCACACTGTCTGGCTGGCTCTGTCCGGCGTTCATGAAACAGCGTTGCCCTGAGCCGTGATGAGCCACGCCTCAGGGCAACGCTGGTTGTACCTGCTAGCCGTCGGTTAGGGCTTCGGCCAGGTCACCCATACTGCTGATCACTGCCGTAGCCCCCGCATTGGCCAGTCGGGCGCGCTTGCCGTCCTTGTTGGCGTAGCCCACGGGCCGCACCCCGGCCCCTATCGCAGCTTGAACGTCAGAGGGCGAGTCGCCAACCAGTACCGCCTCTTCCGGGCGGGCCCCGAGCTGTTGGAGAGCTTGCCTCACAGGGAAGGGGTCTGGCTTCATCAGCGCAACGTCTGAGGAACGCCCGATGATGGGCGCCACAAGGTCAGCCACGCCGTGGCGTTGAAGGAAACGCCGTACCGCCTCTTCGCCGTTGTTGCTGACGATGCTGACCGTTCTGCCAGACCTCTGGCATGCTGCGATCGCCTGAAGAGCCCCAGGCGTCAGCTCTGCGGTTTCGACCGCCCGTACTTCGGCTGCGGTCAGCGCGTCGACAAGCATCCGTAGATGCGGGTCATCGTTCTGGCCGGCGGCCTGCACCACCTCCAAGGGGTCACCATGACTGGAGACATGCCACGGGAACGCCGCTCCTGTGCGCTCTTGATAGAGCTTGTTCAACTCCCGAGCAACGAGCGGCGCGGGGAGAGCAGCGAACACGTGGCATACAGGGCCGTCGAAGTCGAGCAGTACGTGCTGGACGCCTGACAGCTCCCCGCGCAGCGCCGACATGCTCATGGCGTAAATTCCTCGCCCAGCATGACCCATACGCTGTCGTACCACTTCCGGGCCTGTTCCACGAAGAGCCCCCCGGGGGCCCCTTGCTCGTCGGTGGTGGCAAACGGGAAGAGCGTGGCGTCCAGCCCGAAGACGTCCACGATGTCGACCGCTTCGCCTTGGACAGCCACGGTGTTGGAGCCGAGCGGGTAGAAGCCGAAGAACACTTCGGCCCCATTGAGGACGTACAGCTTGAACGACGGCGTGATGCCGTGAGTACGGATCTCCACGCGGGCCTCTTTGACGAGCCCCAGCGTCTGGAGCTCCTCCACCAAGCGCTTTATGCCGCGAGAGTGGGAGACCATGATGTCCCGTGCGCGCTCGGTCACCCGCGGGTCATGGACGCGACCGTCGGCCAGAACGGGCACCGCCTGAGAGTCGGCCATGTTCGGCACCAAGAGGCGCACGACGATGCTCTCCGGCGTGAGGCGACCGTCGCGGATCTTGTCGACAGGTTCTTGCAGGGCCGCGTAGAGCGTCTCCCCAGAGAATCCTGCGAAGTCGATTGTCACGCGCGGCTGCTCAAATGCCCGCTCGATGTGCGTACGCACCCCTACCGGCCGCTCGGTGCGGCTACGCACGAACACACCGCTGCCCTGCCGAGCGACCAGCAGGCCTTCGTCCTGGAGGTCTCGCAGTGCCCGCTGCACAGTCGCACGGGAAACGTCGTACCGCTTCGTCAGTTCGCTCTGAGAGGGCAGCCGCTCCCCAGGCTGCAGTTTCTTGGTGAGGATCGCTGCCCGCAGCGCGTTCGTGATCTGCATGTACGGCGGGCGAGGGTCATCTGGGTCCAGAGGAAAGCTCATACAGCCATGCTAGCCCAGTCGGTCATGTTAGCCACCCATGCCGACACGATTGACATGACTAGCCATGCTGCCTATGTTGGTCGTGTCGAGCCGCTATGAACGTGCCGACAGAAAAAGCCCTGGTCAAGACCAGGGCTCCGCCGGGGAGCGGCCTCCTACCGCCAAGCAGCCGACCGCTCCCCAGACCCACGAAGGGGTGTACCCATCATGCCTGGAACCGTTACCGAACGACGTATCGAGCAGGTCGCGACAGAGGCGCTGCTGGTTGAGCGGCGGCGTGCGGGTGAGGTCTTCCCCCGTGTGCCGGTCGGGTCGGTTGAGCTGACCCGTGAGCAGGTGGCGGCTGGCCTGTACGTCCAGTTCGCTGAACTGCCGGAACTCCCGGGGCACTTCACCGACGTCGAACTGCTGGACATCCTGGCGCGGGCCCTGGACGCCCACGGGCTGGCCGGACTGGACGACGCCCGGCGGGAGCTGGAAGCCCTGCCGCTGGACGACCGAACCGCCATGCGGGCCTACGGCTGCGCCTACCGGCTGTGCGTCGAACACTGGTACCGCCACGCGCTCTGCGAGCAGCTCTCGGCCGGTGAGCTGACCTTGGCGCTGTACGCCTCGGACATCGAGGTCAGCCGCGACCGGTCGGCCCTGGACCGGCTGTCTGAGGTCGACGGGCACCTGAGTGAGGGGGTCTCCCGGCTCGGGGCCCGGACGCTGGCCCTGTACGGGGACGAGGTGGAGCGGGAGTTCGACCACCCCGAGCGCCGCGTGCCGTTCGCGGAGCTGAGCGAGCCCTACCGGGCGCTCATGCCGGACGCGCGGCGCCGCCGCTTCTGCCGCGACCTCGCGGTCAGCCGCCAGTGGGCCGCACCCCGCCCGCTGCTGGCCGTCTTCGACGAGGGCGGCTACGCGGTCGGGGCCGTCCCGCCGGAGGACCCGCACCTGATCGCCTTCCACCGCGCCTTCCTGCCCCGCAGCCGCCGCGCCCAGATGGAGGCCGCCGCGTGAGCACTGCCGCCCTCAACGCGCTGTACGCGCGGGTGGCCCCCGCCCCGGCGCCGGTCGTCCGCCTCACCGAGCGGGACCGGCGCCGGGACGGGCAGGACCTCCCCACCGTCCCCGTGGCCGGGGTGGAGCTGGACGTGAACGACGTGGCCGCCGCGCTCTTCGAGACCGCGGCCGACGAACTCGCCGTGCCGGTCCCGACCACCGACACCCTGTACGCGGCCCTGCGCTCCGCCGTCGCCGAACTCGGCCCGGACGGAATCGCGGAGATCCGTGAGACCTTCGAGGGCCTGCCTGCGGACGAGTTTGAAGAGGTCGCCTACTGCCGCCAGTTCGCCTACCGGCTGGCCCTGTCGTTCTGGTACGCCGGGGCCCGCTCCCGGTCGCTGACGGCAGGGGAGGCGGCCGTGGCCCTGTACCTGTCCCCGGCGCACCGGCACCAGGCCGACGCGCTCACCACGCGGGCGCCGCTGCTGGTCTCCCGCTCGATCCGCCAGGGCGCCGCCCAAGTCCCCCTCGAAACCCTCGTACGGCTCGGCCGGGCCCTCACGGACGAGTTCACCGCCCCCGTGACGCGGGAAGTCACGCAGGTCAGCCCCGGCACCCGTGACGCCGTACACGAGAGGGTCACGGCCGTCACGCCCGGCCGTGACTGGCTCTGCCGACAGGCCCTGCCGGACCGAGGGCGCCGCCGGTTCTGCTTCGACCTGATGCGCGCCGACACCCGCCAGCCCTCCCCGCTCCTGGTCCGGCTCGACGGCGGCGGCCACGTCCTGGGAGCGACCCCGCCGCCCGGACCCAACGGCACATGGACACGCCCGCTGCGAGCGCAGTGGTAACCGCACCCCGGCCCCGACACGTGCGGGAGTCGACTGGTCTGGTCGGGTGGAAGTCGGGTGGACAGTCGGCCGACTTCGGCCCCGTCTCCCCCGATCGACTGGTGACCGCTGGCCCGACTCGCCCACACCCGCCACCCGGCCACCCGATCGGCCACCCGATCGTCTGAACAGTTGAGGGGTGACCTGCACGTACACCGTTCCCGCTTGGGCACCCGCACGGTCACCCCACACCCGCCCTCGATCAGCCGACCCGAACCCAGCCACACGCGACGGAAGGACCAGCGGCATGACCCCGCCCAAGACGACCGACCCCCGATCGATCCTCCGCGCCGGACTCCCCGACCGCTACCTCACCCCCGAAGACATCGCCGCGATGCTCGCCGTACCGATCGAGACCGTCTACCACTGGCGCAAGCGCCGCACCGGTCCGCCCGGCTTCCGTGTCGGCCGACACGTCCGCTACGACCCCGCCGCCGTCCGCGCCTGGATCGACCAGCAGACCGCCCACGACGCGGCCTGACCCACCCCGGGGTAAAGCCCTCCCCTTCTACCCCGGTCCCGACCGGCCGCCCGAACCGGCCGCCGTCGGCGGCCCTGCCCGGCGCCCGTCGGTAGAGGGGGCCCTTTACCCCGGTAGAGGGGCAGGTAAGGGCCTCTGACCTGCAAGGTAAGGCCGGTAAAGGGGGTGCCGCGCCTCTGCGTCAGCCCCGTCCAGTGGGGCCGGACGTACGGGGAGGGACACCCCCGCCGTGCGGGGAGGCGGGGAGAACTCCCCAACTGCCTCCCCGTGCTGCCTCCCCCGCACCGACCAGCACAAACAGCGCTTCGGGGAGGCGGGGAGGCACCACCAAAAGCCCCCGGAGTCCCGGCAGAAAGCCACCCGACGCACCCCCTGCCCCACCTCCCCGCCAGACCGTGAAGAACGCGGCAGCAGGCCAGGGAGGCGACCCCGCCGGACGAGGGAGGCAGGGAGAACTCCCTGGCTGCCTCCCTGCCCCGCCTCCCCGGTGATGACCAGCACAACCACCCATCCAGGGAGGCAGGGAGGCACCTCCCTCAAGCACCCCGAAACCCCCTCCACAGCCACTTCCACGGCACCCCCTTGCCTCCCTCCCTGACAAGAGCAGGCACCACCAACCGAGAGGACACAGCCCACATGGCTGGCCACATCCAAGACCGCTGGTACAAGACCGAGACCGACGCCAACGGCAAAGAGAGCCGAGTCAAGACCGACCGTTACGGCACCGGGCTCCGCTACCGCGCCCGCTACATCGGCCCCGACGGCACCGAGAAGTCCAAGAGCTTCCGCGACGGGCAGAAGCGCCTCGCCGAGAAGTGGCTCAGCAAGACCGAGACCGACATGGACAGCGGGCAGTACGTCGACCCGAAGGCTGGCCGGACCACCTTTCAGCAGTACGCCGAGCGCTGGGTGGCCTCCCACGCGGGAGAGGAGAACAGCGGTGAGGGGGCCGAGCGGCGGCTGAGGCTGCACGCCTACCCGGGCATCGGCAACCGGCCGCTCGGCTCCTTCAAGCCCGAGCACATCCGAACCTGGCTGGGCGAGTTGAAGAAGGCCATGCCGAACGAGGCGCACCGCAGGGTGGTGGCCGCCACGGTGTCCGCCGTCTTCAACGCGGCCGTCGATGACGAGCTCCTGGCACGGAACCCGTTCAAGGCTCGCTCGGTTCAGATGCCCAAGCCCGGCGACGGGGCGGTGAAACCGTGGACCGCCGCCCAGGTGTTCGCCGTTCAGCGCGCTCTCGTGCCCCGCTTCCGTGCGGCAATCGACTTGGCCGGCGGGTGCGGGCTTCGGCAGGGGGAGGTTTTCGGAGTCTCCGAGGACGAAGTGGACTTCGCGGGTGGATGGCTGACCGTGAGCCATCAGCTCAAGCGGCTCCGCGGGCGGTACGTGTTCGCTCCGCCCAAGGGAGGCAAGACGCGACAAGTTCCCCTGCCCATGGCCGTCGCGGACGCGCTCAAGGCCCACGCTGAGGTCTTCCCGCCCATCACGGTCACTCTGCCGTGGCGCACCGTCGACGGCGAGCCTCGCACCAAGCGGCTGTACTTCAGCGGCGCGGCCGGTCTCCACGTCCGGGTGAGCTACTTCAACGACTTCATGTGGAAGCCTGCCCTGGCTGCCGCTGGGCTCATCCCGGAGCCGGAGGAGGGTGAGCGGTACGCGTCGGCCCGGGAGCACGGCATGCACGCGCTGAGGCACTTCTACGCCTCGGTGCTGCTGGACGCCGGGGAGAACATCAAGGCGTTGAGCCGGTACCTGGGACATGCCGATGCGGGCTTCACCCTGCGCACGTACACGCACCTGATGCCGAGCAGCGAACTGCGCACCCGCAAGGCGGTCGACGGCCTCTACGCGGGGCGCCGAAACGAAGATCACGGCCCACAGACGGCCCACGGAGAATGACGGCCCACGTCACGCATCTGTTTTGGCTGGTCAACGGGCATGTCGGGTACGCGGCGCGGAACTCCATCTACTTCTGGCCGATCTACACGGGCACACCCATCCCCGACGGGTCGTGGCGCAACCGGATGTGGCTGGACACCTGGATCTAGGACCTCTCGTCATCCAGGGCCTCTCGTTCGGATCACGCCGGGCACAACCCCCTGAAAACACCAACAACATTGGGACCTGGGCACACATATCGCGTTCCGATAACAACCGCCCCGGCCGTCAGTACTGTCCCGTAGGGTGCCCAGCAGCATCCCCTTGAACGCGTTCAAGGGGCTCCTGGGGAGGGGGACTGCAGGAATGCGCAGTGGGGCGAAGGTCGCGATAGTCGGCGGAGTGTTCGCCGTCGTGGTCGGCGGGGTGGGGTACGGGGCGTACAACATCCTGGACGAGCTGACCGGCGGAGGCGGTGACGGTACGGACAGCAGGTCCACGTCCGCCGAAGTGAAGACGGGCCCGGTCACCGGGGCGGAGATCGACGACGCGTCGAAGAAGTTCCTCAAGGCCTGGGCGAGCGGAGACGCGGACGCCGCGTCCCAGCTCACCAACAACGCGGCCGAGGCCGGACCGGTCCTCACCGGTTACCGCGAGAGCGCCCATGTCACCGAGGCGGTGATCACCCCGGGACCGGCGGTCGGCACGAAGGTGCCGTACACGGTGAAGGCGACCGTCTCCTTCGAGGGGAAGTCCAAGCCCTGGTCGTACTCCTCAGAACTGACCGTGGTGCGCGGCCTGACCACCGGCAGGCCGCTGGTGGACTGGTCCCCCACTGTGGTCCACCCGGATCTCACGGACGGCGCGTCGATCAGGACGGGCGAGGCGGCGACCCCTTCGATCGAGGCCATCGACCACAACGGCAAGGCGCTCACCAAGGAGAAGTACCCCTCCCTGGGCTCGATCCTGGACGCACTGCGCGAGAAGTACGGCGAGAAGGCCGGCGGCACCGCGGGCATCGAGACCCGGATCGAGAACGAGGACGCGGGCACCCCCGACAAGACCCTGCTGACCCTCACCAAGGGCAGGCCGGGCGAGCTGCGGACCACCCTGGACGCCAACGCCCAGGCGGCGGCCGAGGTGGCCGTCAAGAAGTTCAGCCAGGCCTCGGTGGTCGCGGTCCAGTCGTCCACGGGCGCGATCCGCGCGGTCGCCAACAACCCGGCCACCGGCTTCAACGCGGCGATGCAGGGCAAGCAGGCACCCGGTTCGACGATGAAGATCGTGACGTCGGCGATGCTGATCGAGAAGGGCCTCGCCTCGGCCGGCCAGAAGATCGAGTGCCCGCCGACCGCGACGTACTACGGCCGCACCTTCAAGAACCTGGACGACTTCTCCATTCCCGACGGCACGCTGACGACCAGCTTCGCCCGGTCCTGCAACACCGCCTTCATCAAGCTGATCGACGACACGAAGGACGACGCGGCGCTCGCCAAGGAGGCCCGCGACGTCTTCGGGATCGGCCTGGACTGGCAGACCGGTGTCGTCTCCTTCGACGGCAGCGTGCCCGAGGAGACCCAGGGCGAGGCGGCCGCGCAGTACATCGGGCAGGGCACGGTCCAGATGAACGCCCTCAACATGGCGTCCATCACCGCCACCGCGAAGAACGGCACCTTCCGTCAGCCGGTCCTCGTGGACCGGGAACTGGACGGCCGCCCGATCGCCACCGCCTCCCGTTCGCTGCCCACGTACGTCTCCCAGCAGCTCACCAACATGATGCGCCAGACCGCGAGTTGGGGCACCGGAAAGGACGCGATGGCCTCCGTCGGCGGCGACAAGGGCGCCAAGACGGGCTCGGCGGAGGTGGACGGTCAGGCCACGTCCAACAGCTGGTTCACCGGCTTCAGCAACGACCTGGCCGCCGCCGCGGTGGTCCAGTCCGGCGGCCACGGCGGCGACGCGGCGGGCCCGGTGGTGGCGGCGGTACTGCGCGCCGGGTCGTGAGACGTGCGGCCCGAGCCCCGGCACTGGTTCGAGCTCCGTGGCTGAGGAATCCCGGGCGGGTCAGAACGAGATCGAACAGGGCCTCGAAGCCGGCCACGTCCCCGGCGAGCTCTGAGGGTTCGAGCGCCTGAAAGTAGATCCACATGCTCACGCCCGGGAAGCTACCTGACGCCACCGACACCGACGCCGTGGCGAGAGCGCACCGCAGGCACGAGCGGTACGGCGAGTGGGGGGTGGCCGTGTACGGACCTGAGGGGTCGAGGAGACTCTCTCCTGTCCTGCGGTCGACTCCAGGGCGGCAGCGGCCCGACGTGCGAGAAGGAGTTCAGTGGTGGCAAAACTTCCGGAGATCACAGCCCTGTTGGGCGAACCCCGTTTCAACTGGTCGGACCCGGCTCCGTGGATCGAACTGGAGCGGGAAATCGGTATCGAGTTCCCTGCGGACTTCCGCGAGATCGTGGACGCCTACGGTTCGATACAGGTCAACAATCAGCTGTATCTGACGCATCCCGCCGGTCATCTTCTGCACGGTCTGGGAGAGCTCATCAGCGGGGATCTCGAACTCTGGCGCGAGGAGGACATGGTCGAGTTCCTGCCGAGTCCGGCAGGGGCGAACCCCGGTGAGCTGATGCCGGTGGCAACGGCCACAACGGGGGAAGCCATTTTCCTTCGCGTTCCTGACGAGCCCTCGTCGCCCTGGCGCGTCGTGGTTCAGGAGTTCGACAGCCCGTCCTGGACTCTCTACGAGATGACGTTCAGCGACTGGTTGCTGGCCTATCTCAAGGGGAGGGACGTGACGTTGTGTTCTCGCAACTTCGCGCCTGACGGCCCGTTCTACGAATTCCTGCCGTGAATCTCCGGCGAATCGCGCGCGATGAGCAGGCCTCGTCGGCCAGGACCGCTTTGGTGTCGCCCCGGGCCGTCCAGCCGGCCCGCCTCCGGCAATGGCCCGGTGCCGTTGCGTGTCAGGCCAGCTCGAAGCCGCTCCGGATGACGCCGTATTCCACCGGTGTCTCCAAGCAGGTGTAGCGACAGCCGGGCAGATCCGCCGGGTCTATCCCCAGATTCTCGGCCAGCCCGGCGGCAACGGTCTTGCCTGCCCGAGAAAGGTCATCGGCGGCCCGATAGTGGGCCAGGGCTCCACGCAGCTCGACGACCACATACTCCACACGCTTGGCCGCGCCGGCCACCGATCCCTCGCCGTGCTGTGCGTGCTGGGCGTGCTGGGCGCTCGAAGGCTGCCCACAGAGCCCACAGCACAGCTCGTCTCGTGAGGTATCCACAGCGGAATCGTACGTCTCCCCCGATCCGCCGTAGCGATCAGTCACTCTCCGTCGAGAGCACCCGGATGCAGCCCGCCGGGCATGCCCCGACGGACCGACCGATCCTGATCCGAAAGAAGCGCCCTGGCCCGCGTCGGCCCGGTCGTCCTCGTCCCCCCACAGGCGTCGCACTTCTTCCCGCGCACGCTCGGTCAGCAGGTCGTCGAGCGGGTCCGTCACGTCCCACGAGTGCGCGGCAGGGTGCTGGACGAACAGCGTGCAGCCCCGCACATGGCCCACCGGCAGCCTGCGGACGACGACGGGGCAGTGGGGCAGCTCGGCCAGGCGGTACGCGCGATGCGTGCCGATGCCGGTCCAGAACAGCCACAGGTCCGGCGCGGTCGGCAGTTGTGCTTTCCAGAGTTGCGCGGCGTGCTCGGTCCGGTCGTCGTGCTCGCCGAGTTCGCACAGGGCGAAGTCGTCCAGGGCCAGCACGTCCGGCGGGTTGTCCGGTCCCCCCGGCATGGTGGTGAGGGCAACGAGTGCGTCCAACTCGGGGACGTCGGTACAGCCGGTGCATTGCAGCACGGTCGTTCTTCCTCGGTCGTGGTGTGCTCGGCTCCGCCCCGTGTCGTCACGCGGAGCCGCGCGGCCCGCCATCGGATGAGCCGCCGGTCGTGAGTGGTCCGGTGCTCGGGGAGTTCCCTCCGATGACGGGAGCTCTGGGCGGGGCTACGGGAGGTCTGCGACCGCTCCGGATCGGCTCGCCCCACTCACGCGTGGATCAGCGCGCCCGCCGTGGGGATGTCCCTCTTGAGGGTGAACTCCGGTATGAGCAGGGGGCGGGCGGTCAGCCCGTACCAGCACACCTCATCCCTTGCGATGAACTCGAACTCGGCCCCGGTGGCGAGCCGTTGCAGCGCGTCGTCCTGGCGCTCGTCGTCGCCGGCCCATGCCCGTAACTCGGTCGGCGCGTCGGCCACGCACGGGGGCACCGTCCGTAACACCGCCCGGGGAACCCAGGGGGCGTCCGGGTCCGGGTCCAGGCCGCTCGCCAGCCGGTCGGCCTGCCCCCGGAGCCACCGGAGCGCGAGGCGGGGAGTCGCGACGAGGATTCGGCCGAGATAGACGGTCGTCCGGTCGTCACCCGCGTACGCCTCGGCGATGAACTGCCCTTGCGGTGCAGGGTAGTTCCGGCTCACAGTCCACCCCGACTGCTTCTGAGGTTCCGTAACGCGTTCTCGGTGCTCAACCGCTCGGCGGGGGTCAGCGCGCGGACCCATTCGGGCTCGGCTTCCCACTCGGTGCCGCCGCCGACCGGCCGCAGGGACCAGTTCGGGCCGGCGAGGCCGCGGAACTCGCCCACGCGGCCACCATGACCGGCGTCCACCACGAGCGTGCCGGGGGCCGGGACTTGGGGGGATTCCTGTCCGTTCGAGGGGCCGTTCTCCACAGACACGGGCCACTCCTCTCCGTAGCGGTTCCACTACCAGGGCGACTCAGCGTGGCCTAGAGTCGAGGTGTCTTCAACGTGGCTTAGGCGGAGGGCACATTGGTAAACCGCAAAGAGTTGAATCCCGAAGCAAGCCCGCAAGCAGCCTTCGGCGCACGTCTGCGCAGATTACGCGAGACGCGCGGGTGGACCCAGGACCATCTCGCCGCGCTGGTCGGCTGCTCGGGCAGGCACATTTCGGCGATTGAAACTGGCCGCAAACCGCCAACCCTGCCCTTTGCGCGCAAGACTGATGGGGCATTAGGTACGGGTGGAACCGCCGATTCGTTCGAGCGCGAATGGCGGGAGATCAAACACGGCAACCTGTTGGAAGGCTTCCCGGAGTACGTGGGCTACGAGGGCCGCGCAGTAGAGATCCGGCTGTTCCAGATCGGGATCATTCCCGGACTGTTGCAGACCCCGGAGTATGCGCAGGCCCTGGCAAACGGCGACGTGCGGCGCGGCACCATCACGGCTGAGCAAGCGGCCGAGCGTGTCGCGTTCCTGGCGGAACGGCAAGCGGCGCTGATGCGCGACCGTCCGCCCATGATGCTCGTGGTGATGGACGAAAGCTGTGTCCGCCGCCCTATCGGCGGCAGCGAAGTGATGGACGCCCAGCTGCAACAGCTAGTCGAATTCGCCGAGTTGCCAAATAGCATGCTCCAGGTGGCGCCCTTTGACATAGGCGAGCGTCGACCGTTCAACCTTCCGGTCAACCTCCTCACCCTGCCGGACCGATCCATGGTCGCGTACGCGGAGTCCCACGCTCAGGGGCACGTCGACCGGGAGAGCACCGCCGTCCTGCCCCTGCTCACGGGCTACCATCAGCTACAGGCCGAATCGCTGTCTCAGGCGTACTCCGTGGCCATGATCAATGAGGTACGAAAGGGCACTCCGTGACGACCGAATCCCCCCGTTGGTTCAAGTCCTCGTACAGCTCCAACGGCGGTGACTGCGTCGAGATCGCCGCCAACCTCGCCGCTGCGCGCGGCACCGTCCCCGTCCGTGACTCGAAGAACCCGGCCGGTCCGGTTCTGGACTTCCCCGCCGGTGCGTTCGCCGCGTTCGTGGCGGGCGTCAAGGGCGGAGAGTTCGGCACCGCCTGACGGCCCGCGCCGCACACCGGTTCAACGAAGCCCCATCGTGCCGAGCACGGTGGGGCTTCGCGCTGTCCGGACGCGGGAGGTTCGCAATGCGGGGCCACATCCGTACTCCCCGCTCCCCCTGCTGGCGGCCTACCATCAACTACAGGCCGAAGCGCCGCCCCAGGCGTACTCCGTGACCGTGATCATCGAGGCACGAAAGGGCACCCGTGACGACAACGACCGAATCCCCTCGCTGGTTCAAGTCCTCGTACAGCAACAACGGCGGCAACTGCATCGAGGTCGCCGCCGACCTCGCCGCCACGCGCGGCACCGTCCCCGTCCGTGACTCGAAGAACCCGAGCGGTCCGGTTCTGGACCTCCCCGCCGGTGCGTTCGCCGCGTTCGTGGCGGGCGTCAAGGACGGCGCGCTCGGCACCGCCTGACCACCCGCCGAACCACGTCGCGTCTCCCGGACCACGTTCGCTAACGTGCGGACATGAGCACTTCTGACGCCACCACCGCCGCCGAAGCCCACCCCCGATTCGCCGAGGCCCTGCGGGAGCTGGGGCTCGATGTCGAGATCCGCCGGTTCCCCGAGGCCACCCGTACCGCCGCCGAGGCCGCTGCCGCGATCGGCTGTGAGCTCAGCGAGATCACCAAGTCCCTGATCTTCGAGGCCGACGGCGTCCCGGTGCTGGTCCTGATGGACGGCTCCTCGCGCGTCGATGTGGAGCGGGTACGCGCGGAACTGGGGGCCGGGAAGGTCAAGCGGGCCGGAGCCGATCTGGTCCGGGAGACGACCGGGTACGCGATCGGGGGCGTACCGCCCTTCGGGCACCGTACGAAGACCCGGGTGCTGGCCGACCGGGGGCTGCTGGACCACGACGTGGTATGGGCGGCGGCGGGCACCCCGCACACGGTCTTCCCGCTCGACCCCAAGTCGCTGATCGGGCACGCCGGCGGAACCCTGGTGGACGTGCGCGAGCAGTCGGAGTGACGCCGCTGGTCGCTTTCGCGGTCCTGATCGCGGCGGTCACGCACGCCAGTTGGAACGCGATCGCTCATGCGATCAAGGACCAGCTCCTCTCCTTCACCCTGATCTCCGGGGGCGGGGTGCTGATCGGCGCGGTCGGCGCCTGCTTCGTGCCGTTCCCGGCCGCCGGGGCCTGGCCGTATCTGCTGGTCTCGGCCGGGCTGCACGTGGCGTACATGATGCTGCTGATGCGCTCGTTCACCCTGGGCGACTTCGGGCAGATGTATCCGATCGCCCGGGGTACGGCGCCGCTGGTGGTGACGGTCCTCGCCGCCGTTTTCGTCGGTGAACGCCCCGACGGCTGGGCCACCGCCGGGGTCGCGGTGGCCTCGGCGGGGCTCGTCGGGCTCGCGCTCTGGGGCATCCGGGGCTCCGGGAGGCGCCCTGACTGGCCGGCGCTGCTGGCCGCCCTCGCGACCGGTCTGGCCATCGCCGGGTACACCACGGTGGACGGCGTCGGGGTGCGCGCCTCCGGCACCCCGCTCGGTTACGTCGCCTGGCTGATGATCCTGGAGGGGCTGGCCATCCCGGCCTACGCGCTGTACCGGCGCCGGGGCGAACTCGCGGACCAGCTAAGGCCGTTCGCCGCGCGCGGGCTGCTGGGCGCGGCCCTGTCGGTGACGGCGTACGGCCTCGTGCTGTGGGCCCAGACACGGGCCGCCCTGGCCCCGATCGCGGCCCTGCGGGAGTCGTCGATCATCGTCGGGGCGGCCATAGGAACACTGTTCTTCAAGGAACGGTTCGGTGCGCCGCGCATCGCGGCGGCGGGGCTGATGGTGGTCGGCATCGGGCTGATGCTGCACACGAGTTGAGGGGGTACGGGTCGGCCCGAGTGCAGGGCCGGGTCAGTCGCCCGAAACCGCCTGCCGGAAGCCGTAGTTGACCGCCGTCAGGCCGCCGTCCACGCGCAGCGTCGTCCCCGTGATCCAGGACGCGTCGCGCGAGGCGAGGAAGGCCACGGCGGACGCGATGTCCTCCGGCTCGCCGACCCGGCCGAGGGGGTAGAGGCCGCTCACCCGGGACAGTTCAGCGTCGCGGCCCGCCCAGGCGTCGGTGCGGATCGTGCCGGGGGCGACCAGGTTGACGCGTACGCCACGCGGTCCCGCGTGGCCGGCGAGGGTGCGGGTGAGGCTGGCCAGGCCCGCCTTGGCGGCGCTGTAGCCGTGGTTGCCGAAGTCCTGCTCGCCGTTGACCGAGCCGATGTTGACGATCGCGCCCCGGCCGGAGGCCACCAGGTGCGGGAGGGCGGCGCGGGCGCAGCGGTAGGGGCCGGTGAGGGTGATGTCCAGGTCGCGCTGCCAGGCCTCGTCGGGCTCGTCCTCGAAGAGCGGGGCGTCGGCGGCGCAGGCGTACGCGTTGTTCACCAGCACGTCGAGGGAGCCGAAGGCGGCGACGGCGTGGGCCACCGCCGCCTCGACGGCCGCCCGGTCGGCCACGTCGCAGGGCAGCGCCTCGGCGGTGCCGCCCGTCTCGCGTATCGCGGCGGCGGTGCGCTCCGCGCGGTCGCCATCCAAGTCGGTGACCAGGACGCGCGCGCCCTCCGAGGCCAGCCGGCGGGCCGTGGCCGCGCCGATGCCCCGGCCCGCTCCGGTGATGAGCACGCCGTATCCGTCGAACCGTGAACCAGCAGAGTGAGGAGGAGTCATAGCGCCGACCGTACTGCCCTGACCAGGGCCTGGGCACGGGGGTCGGCGGTGACTCCCTTCTGCAGGCCGTTCGTCACATAGCCCAGCGCGATGCCGGATTCGGGGTCGGCGAAGCCGAGCGAGCCGCCCCGACCGGGGTGGCCGAACGAGCCGGGGGCGAGCAGCGGGGCCGCCGGGCCGTGCAGCATGTAGCCGAGTCCGAAGCGGGTGTTGACGACCAGGACCCGGTCCGGGCCCGCCGACTCCTCGGTGCGGGCGAGGGTGAGGGTGGCCGGGGCGAACAGGCGGTGGCCGTCGACCGGGCCGATCATCGCGGCGTAGCAGCGGGCCAGCGCGCGGGCGGTGGCGATGCCGTTGGAGGCGGGGAGTTCGGCCGCCCGGTAGCCGGGGTCGTTCTCGTCGGGGAGCGGGTCGATGGCGCCGAAGGAGCGGCGGGTGAGGGACTGCGGGTCGCGGTACGCCTCGGCGACGGACCGCTTGGGCCGCAGCCGCAGGACGCCGCCGTTGCCGTTGCCGTTGCCGTTGCCCGCGACGGGGGACGGTTCTACGGGGCCGATCCGGCCCACCCGGTGCGCCTCGTCCGCCGGGAGGCCGAACCAGAAGTCCAGGCCGAGCGGGCGGGCGATCTCCTCGGCGATCCAGCGGCCGACGGTGCGGCCGGTGACCCGGCGCACCAGTTCGCCGATGAGCCAGCTGTAGGTCTGGGCGTGGTAGCCGTGGTCGGTGCCGGGTTCCCACTGGGGGCGCTGGGCGGCGACGGCCTGCGGTCCGGAGATCCCGTCGGCCGCTTCGGAAGGGGTCAGCGGGCAGTCGAGCGCGGGGATACCGGCCCGGTGGGCGAGGAGGTGGCGGACGAGGACGCGTTCCTTGCCGGCCGCCTTGAACTCCGGCCAGTACGTGCCGACCGGGGCGTCGAGGTCGAGCTGGCCGCGCTGGTGCAGCAGCAGCGGTACGGCGGCGGCGATGCCCTTGCCCGCCGAGCGGACGATCTGCACGGTGTCGACGGCCCATGGTTCGGCGCCGTCGACGTCTCTCGTACCGGCCCAGAGGTCGACGACCTTCTGCCCGTTCCGGTAGACCGCGACGGCCGCACCGCGTTCGCCGCGCTGCTCGAAGTTACGGATGAAGGCATCCCGGACCGGCTCGAATCCGGCCGCCACCGTGCCTCGTACGTCTACGCCTGCTCCTGCGCTCCCGCTCATCCCCCCATGGTGCATCCCGTCGCAGGTCGGAGGTGTGGCGGGTCACCTCATGTTCACAGTCCCGGAACGTCCGGCGTCACGGAACGTCCGGTGTCCCGGAACGTCCGGTGTCACGGAGCGGCGTTCAGCGTCACGGAGCGCGGGTCGAAGCCGAAGGGCAGCTCCAGGCGGTGGGCGCGCATCAGCTTCTCGTCGCAGAGCAGGTCCTGGGTGCGGTCGTCGGCGGCGATGACGCCCTCGCTGAGGATCACCGCGCGCGGGCAGAGCTCCAGGGCGTACGGCAGGTCGTGCGTGACCATGAGCACGGTGACGTCCAGGGACCGCAGGATGTCGGCGAGTTCGCGCCGCGAGGCCGGGTCCAGGTTGGAGGACGGCTCGTCCAGGACGAGGATCTCCGGCCGCATGGCGAGGACGGTGGCGACGGCGACGCGGCGGCGCTGGCCGAAGGAGAGGTGATGCGGCGGCCGGTTCGCGTACTCCTCCATGCCGACCTGCTTCAGGGCCTCGGTGACGCGTTCCTCCAGCTCGGCGCCGCGCAGCCCGGAGGCGGCGGGGCCGAAGGCGACGTCCTCGCGGACGGTGGGCATGAAGAGCTGGTCGTCGGGGTCCTGGAAGACGATGCCGACGCGGCGGCGGATCTCGGCGAGGTTGCGCTTCTCGACGGGGAGACCGGCGACCCGGACGGTGCCCGCACCGGCGTCGAGGATGCCGTTGAGGTGGAGTACGAGGGTGGTCTTGCCGGCGCCGTTGGGGCCGAGCAGGGCGACCCGTTCGCCCCGGGCGACCGTGAGGTCCACCCCGAAGAGCGCCTGGTGGCCGTCGGGGTAGGCGTACGCGAGGCCGCTGACCTCCAGGGACGGGGGCGGGGACGGGGCGGCGGCGGTGGGCTGACTCATAGGGTCCATCCCAGCAGACAGACGGCGAGGGCGAGCACGGGGAGTACGGCGGCGTGCGCCCACTGGGTCCGGGAGGCGGTCACCTCGTCGATGACCGGCATGGAACCGGCGTAGCCACGGCTGACCATGGCGAGGTGGACGCGTTCGCCGCGCTCGTACGACCTGATGAAGAGCGCGCCCGCCGTTTTGGCCAGGACACCCCACTGCCGTACCCCGCGCGCCTCGAAGCCCCGGGAGCGGCGGGCGATCGACATCCGGCGCATCTCGCCGGTGATCACGTCGCCGTACCGGATCATGAAGGAGGCGATCTGGACGAGCAGTGGCGGCAGCTTGAGCCGCTGGAGGCCGAGCAGCAGCGAGCGCAGTTCGGTGGTGGAGGCGAGGAGCACGGACGCGGCGACGCCGAGGGTGCCCTTGGCGAGGACGTTCCAGGCGCCCCAGAGGCCGGGGACGCTGACCGAGAGGCCGAGGACGTGGGTCTGCTCGCCGGGCACCACGAACGGCATGAGCAGCGCGAACGCGACGAACGGCACCTCGATGAGCAGCCGCTTGAGCAGGAAGCCCACCGGGATGCGGGCCAGCGCGCTGACCGCGCCGAGCAGCACCGCGTACAGCCCGAACGCCCACACCGACTCGCGCGGCGTCGAGACGACGACCACGACGAAGCAGAAGGCGGCGGCGATCTTGCAGTGCGGCGGCAGGTCGTGGACGGGCGAGTGACCGTGCCGGTAGAGCTTGTGCGCGTGCCCGGCGGCACCCGGGTACGGGGCCGGCCCGGGCCGGGGGCGTGGGTGGTTGCTGCGCGTGGTGGGTTTCCACGGAGTACCGGCGGCCACGTCAGACACTTTCCTTGTCGCGCGTGGTGTCCGTGGGGGCGTCCGGCGTGCGGCGGCGGCGGACCACGTAGAAGACTCCGCTGCCGACCGCGATCGTGGCACCGACCCCGATCACTCCGGCGAGGCCGCCGGAGATCCGGGCGTCGGACACGTCCTTGACGCCGTAGTCGGCGAGCGGGGAGTCCTTGGCGGCGTGCTCCTCGGTCTTCTTGTCGATGCCCTGGTCGGCGGCGACCTTCTCCAGGCCGTCCGGGTCGGCGGAGGCGTAGTACGAGACGAAGCCCGCCAGGACGAGGGCGGTGACCAGGCCGGTGGCCCAGACCCCCCGGTGGGAGCGGGCGGCGACCGGGGCGACGGGCTGCCGGGCTGGGGCGTCGACGAGTTCGCCGTCGACCCGGAGCTTGAGCGAGGAGGTGAGCCCGCGGGCGCCGTGCACCAGGTCGGGGCGTACCGCGATGACGGCTCCGACGGTCAGCGCGGTGATCACGGCCTCGCCGATACCGATCAGGACGTGGACCCCGACCATCGCGGTGAGGACCTTGCCGATCGGGATGTCGGTGGTGCCGCCGATCCAGTAGATCAGCGTGAAGGCACCGGCCGCGGCCGGTACGGAGACCAGGGCGGCGACGAAGGACGCGGCGGTCACGGAGCGGCGGGTGCGCGGCAGCACGCCGAGCAGTCCGCGGAAGAGGGCGTACGCGACGACCGTGGTCGTGATGCCCATGACGAGCACGTTCACGCCGAGCGCGGTGAGGCCGCCGTCGGCGAAGAGGATGCCCTGCATCAGCAGGACGACGGTGACGCAGAGCACGCCGGTGTACGGCCCGACCAGGATCGCGGCGAGCGCCCCGCCCAGCAGATGTCCGCTGGTGCCCGCCGCCACCGGGAAGTTCAGCATCTGCACGGCGAAGATGAACGCGGCGACGAGACCGGCGAGCGGAGCGGTGCGCTCGTCCAACTCACGGCGGGCGCCCCGCAGGCTGACGGCGACCGCACCCGCGGCGACGACTCCGGCGGCAGCGGAGACGGGCGCGTTGATGAATCCGTCGGGTACATGCATGGGAGGGGACTCCGCTTCCTGCGATCCTGCGTTGCTGCGGACAGTGTCGTGAACCGCTCAATGATAGGTCCTTGTTGCAAACCCTTCGCAAGAGCGCATGCGTCACAGCTGCCCGTCCCCCGCTTCCCCGCTCCCCTGCTGCCCCGCTCCCCGCTCCCGTTGCGGGGATATATGGGACATTGGATGTTAAGCAGCACGCACAGGAGGAGTCGTTCCATGCCCCCCGTGATCCATGAACAGGCAGACGCCTGGCTCGTCAACGACACCCCCGACCTCCCGGCGGTCCCGGTCGACCTGCTGTACGACGCCGACAAGGACCCGCGCACCGTCCATGTCGCTTTCCCCGGCGGCGACGACTGGGCGTTCGCCCGCGATCTGCTTGAGGGCGGACTGCGTTCCCCCATCGAGCGCGGCGGCGTCCGCGTATGGCCCTGCGGACGGACGCAGCTGGTCGTGGAGGTGCACTCGAAGGAAGGCGTGGAGGTGGTGCAGTTCGACAGCGCGCCACTGATCCGCTTTCTGCACCGTACGCACACCGAGAACGGCAGACCCACGCACGACGTGCCCGCGTGAGCCGTCGCAGGACGCGCCCGCAGGACGCATCCGCATGACAGAAACCCCCGTGCCGCTCGCACGGGGGCTTCTGTGACTGCCCCGGTCCCCCGTCCCCACAGGTAACCGGCGCTTCCGGGGCCGCGCTCCGCTCAGACGCGGACCCGGAGGCTGATTGCGGCTCGGGCCGTACGGCTCAGACCCGGGTCAGCTCGCGCTCGTCCCCGGCGTCACCGCGTCCGGTGCCGGCCGCCGGCGTCTCGTCGAGCTGCTCGCGCAGCCCCTCGCCCTCCACGTCCACGTTCGGCAGGATCCGGTCCAGCCAGCGCGGCAGCGACCAGGCGCGGCGGCCGAGCAGGGCGAGGACCGCGGGCACGATCGCCATCCGGACCACGAACGCGTCGAAGAAGACGGCGATGGCGAGCGAGAAGCCGATCATCTTGACCATCTGCTCGCTGGACCCGATGAAGCCGGCGAAGACCGCCATCATGATCACGGCCGCGGCCGTGACCACCCGGGCGCCGTGCCGGAAGCCGGTGACGATCGCCTGGCCGGGCGTCTCGCCGTGGACGTACGCCTCGCGCATCCGGGTCACGAGGAAGACCTCGTAGTCCATCGCGAGACCGAAGACCACACCCACCATGAAGATCGGCATCATCGACATGATCGGACCGGTCTGCTCCACCCCGAAGAGCGAGCCGAGCCAGCCCCACTGGAAGACCGCGACGACCGCGCCCAGGGCCGCGACGACCGAGAGCAGGAAGCCCAGGGCCGCCTTGAGCGGCACCAGCACCGACCGGAAGACCACCATCAGCAGCAGGAAGGCGAGTCCGACCACGAGCGCCAGATACGGCAGCAGCGCGTCGTTCATCTTCTGCGAGAAGTCGATGTTCATCGCGGTGGAGCCGGTGACCAGGACCTCGGCGCCGGTGTCGGACTTGATGTCCTTGCCCGCGTCACGGATCGAGTGGACCACGTTCTCCGTCTCGACGGAGCTCGGCCGGTCCTTCGGGACGACGGTGATCATCGCGGTGTCACCGGCCTTGTTGAACTGGGCCGGGGTGACGGCGACGACGCCCTTGATGCCGGAGATCTCGTCGGTGACCCGCTTGGCGGCGGTCTTGCCGTCGGAGCTGTCCGCGGTGTCGACGACGACCATCAGCGGCCCGTTGAAGCCGGGGCCGAAGCCGTCGGAGAGCAGGTCGTAGGCGCGCCGCTGGGTGGTGCCGGTGGGCTGGGAGCCCTCGTCGGGCAGGCCCATCTCCAGGGACGCGGCCGGTACGGCGATCGTGCCGAGGCCGATGACGCCGACCAGCAGCACCCACACCGGCTTGCGCAGCACGAACCGCGCCCAGCGGGTGCCCATGTTCGGCTTGTCCTCGGCCCCGCCCGGCGCCTCGGCGGCCTTGCGCGCCTTGCGTCCCATGACCCGCTTCCCGGCGAAGCCCAGCAGCGCCGGGACCAGGGTGAGCGCGATGAGGACGGCGATCGCGACCGTGCCGGCCGCGGCGAAGCCCATCTTCGACAGCATCGGGATGTTCACGACGGCGAGGCCGACCAGCGCGATGACGACGGTGAGACCGGCGAAGACGACCGCGGAACCGGCGGTGCCGACGGCCCGTCCGGCCGCTTCCTCGTGTTCCCGGCCCTCGGCCAGCTCGGCGCGGTAGCGGGAGACGATGAACAGCGCGTAGTCGATGCCGACCGCGAGGCCGATCATCATCGCGAGGGTGGAGGTGGTGGAGCCCAGGTCCAGCACGTTCGCCAGCGCGGTGATCGTCGAGACGCCGATGCCGACGCCGATCAGGGCGGTGAGCAGAGGGAGCCCGGCGGCGATCAGCGAGCCGAAGGTGATGACCAGCACCACCGCGGCGACGGCGACACCGATGATCTCGGTGACCCCGGTCTCCGGGATCACCATGAGCGCGTCACCGCCGATCTCCACGGTCATCCCGCTCTTCTGCGCCGCGTGGCCCGCGTCCTCCAGGGCGTCCCGGGTCTCGTCGGTCAGCTCCATCGAGTTGACCTTGTAGGAGACCGAGACGTACGCCGTGGAGCCGTCCTTGCTGACGGCGCCCGCGGTGTACGGGTCGGTGACCGAGGCGATCTGGTCCGAGCCCGACTTCAGCTCGCCGACGACCTTGTTCACCTCGGCCTTGTTCGCCGGGTCGGCCATCTTCTCGTTGTCGGGGGCCTTGAAGACGACCCGGGCGGTCGCGCCGTCGGCACTGCCCCCGGGGAAGCGCTGTTCCAGCAGGTCGAAGGCCCGCTGTGCCTCCGTGCCCGGAATCGAGAAGGAGCTGGAGGTGGCGGTGGACGCGGAGGCCGCGCCGAATCCGGCGAGCGCCAGCAGTGCCACCCAGATCAGGGCGACATAGCGGCGGCGCCGGAAGGCGAGCCGTCCGAGCTTGTAGAGGAATGTGGCCACGGAGTGGTACTCCCGGTCAGGTCGTGAGTGGAAAAGGGCGTGAGGAACCAGCCCGACGACGAGAGCGGCGTGTCAGGTGGGGCTTGGGGAGGGGGCCGTGCAGCGGGGACCGACCGCGCGAAGCGGTCCGGGGTCGGAAGCCGAGGGGTCCGGGGGCCGGATCCCAGGGTTCCGGGGGTCAGACTCCGAGAGCGGGGAGAATCACGGAGTCGACGTAATCGGTGATGAACGCCTGGTCGACGGCACGGTCCTCGACCAGCTGCCGAGCGGTGAAGGCACCGATCAGCATGTGCGATACGTATTTCAGCGCCGGGTTGTCCGGACGCAGTTCACCCCGGTCCACGGCTCGGCGCAGCAGCGTGTTGAGGCCGGTCATCTCCGGCTCGATCAGCAGCTCGCGCAGGGCCTGGAGCAGATCGGGATTGTCGTGGACGGCATGGGTCAGACCCCGCATCAGCGCGGAGTTCTTCTCCATCTGGCAGTCGTCGCTGCGGCTCAGTGCCGCGTGGAAGTCGCCTCGCAGCGATCCGGTGTCGATCTCCGCGAGAGACACCGGCTTGTTGTGCCGCAGGGCCGTGACGACCAGCTCGGGCTTGCTCCCCCACTGGCGGTAGAGGGTGGCCTTGCTGGAACGGGTACGGGCGGCGACGGCGTCCATGGTCAGGGCGTCGTAACCGACTTCGCGGAGCAGGTCGAGCACGGCGGCGTACAGCTCGCTCTCGCGCTCGGGCGTGAGCCGGGTGCGTGCCATGTGTCGACCTCCTGTTCGGGTGTTCGTGGCGTCAGTCTCTCGTACGCCGGTCAATTGCTCGTACACCAGTCAATCGAACGAAACTGTTTCGTACACATAGACGTTACCCCGCCCGCCCAGCGAAACGAAATCGTTTCGCTTGTGTTCCGCACCACAACCGGTCCCGCACCACGAGTTGCCGGGGCCCTCCCGCGCGGAAAGCATTGGAGGGTGAGTGACGACGTCGCGTATCTCCGTTTCCCGCACCTCCACGACGACCTGCTCTGCTTCGCGGCCGAGGACGACCTGTGGGTCGCCCCCCTCGCGCCCGAGGGGGAGCGGCCCGGCCGCGCCTGGCGGCTGACCATCGACCGGACCCGGGTCAGCCACCCGCGCTTCTCCCCCGACGGCAGCCGGATCGCGTACACGACCTGGCGCACCCTCGATCCCGAGGTCCATCTCGCGCCGGTCGACGGCGGGCCGGCCCGCCGGCTCACCTACTGGGGCTCGACGGACACCCGGGTCTGCGGCTGGACCCCCGACCCGGAGGAATCCGCCCACATCCTCGCGGTGTCCTCGCACAACCAGCCCTTCTCGCACGTCTCCTGGGCCTACAGCGTCCCCACCGACGGCAGCCCCGGCGGCAAGCTGCCCTGGGGCCCGGTCTCCGACATCGCGGTCGCCGACATCGACGGCGAGCGGCGCACCCTGTTGCTCACCGGCACCCCGCCGCACGAACCGGCCGCCTGGAAGCGGTACCGGGGCGGCGCGACCGGCCGGCTCTGGCTGCACGGCAAGCGGCTGCTGCCGGACATCGGCGGCCATCTCGCCTCCCCGATGTTCGTCGCCGGCCGGATCGCGTTCCTCTCCGACCACGAGGGCGTCGGCAACCTCTACTCCTGCCGGCCCGACGGCGGCGATCTGCGCCGCCACACGGACCACGACGCCTTCTACGCCCGGCACGCCTCCAGCGACGGGCACCGGGTCGTCTACCAGTGCGCGGGCGATCTGTGGCTGGTGGACGACCTGGCGTCGCCGGACGCGGTGCCCCGGAAGCTGGCGGTCCGGCTCGGCGGGCCGCGCACCGGACGGCGTATCCACCAGGTCCCGGCCGCCAGCAACGTCGACTCGCTGTCCGTGGACGAGACGGGCCGGGCCAGCGCGGTCACCGTACGAGGCAGCCTGTACTGGCTCACCCACCGCGACGGCCCCGCCCGGACCATCGCCGACACCCCGGGCGTCCGGGTCCGGCTGCCCGAGATGCTCGGCAGCGGCGGCCAGGTCGCCTACGTCACGGACGCCGACGGCGAGGACGCGATCGAGATCGCGTACCTCCCGCGCGCCAGCGGCGACCGCGGGCCGCGCCGGCTGGCCTCCGGGCAGATCGGCCGGGTGCACGAGCTGGTCGCCGACCCGGACGGCGAGCGGCTGGCGATCGCGACGAACGACGGGCGGCTGCTGCTCCTGGAGACGGACGAGGAGACGTCCACCGGCGAACCCACCGAGCTGATCCGCTCCATCAACGGCCCGGTCCGCGACATGGCGTTCTCGCCGGACGGCGCCTGGCTGACCTGGTCGCACCCCGGGATCGGCCGCTCGCTGCGGCAGATCAAGCTGGCCCGCATCCTGGGCACCGGCGCGCCCGTGATCGTCGATGTCACCAACGGCCGCTTCGAGGACGAGAACCCCGTCTTCACGGGCGACGGACGCTATCTCGCCTTTCTCTCCTGGCGCGGATTCGACCCGGTGTACGACGTCCACACCGGCGACCTCTCCTTCCCGCTGGGCTGCCGCCCGTACCTGGTGCCGCTCTCGTCCGCCACGCCCTCCCCGTTCGCCCTCTCCCCGGAGGGGCGCCCGGCGGCGGGCGGTCTCGACCCGGCCGACGACATCCCCGACGTCGGTACGGGCGAGGGGCCGTCGACGGTCACGGTCGAGTTCGAGGGCCTGGAGAACCGGGTGACGCCCTTCCCGGTCTCCGCGTCGAAGTACTCGGCCCTGCACCCGGTGAGCGGCGGCGGGCTGGTCTGGTTGCGCTGGCCGATCTCCGGCGCGCTCGGCGAGACCTTCGCCAACCCGGCGGACATGTCGGGCCGCCCCACCCTCGAACACTTCAACATCACCAAGGCCAGGAAGACCGAACTGGTCGGCCATCTCGACTGGTTCGCGGTCAGCGGCGACGCGACACGGCTGGTCGTCATGGACGAGGGCGAGCTGCGCGCCGTACCCGCCACCGAGGCGGGCGACAGCGACACGACCGTCTACCTCGACCTGCGCCGCATCCTGCACGAGGTCGACCCGGCGGCGGAGTGGCGGCAGGCGTACGAGGAGGGCGGCCGCATCATCCGCTCCTACTTCTGGGACCCGGACATGTCCGGCATCGACTGGACGGGCGTGCTCGACCAGTACCGCCCGCTGGTCGAACGGGTGGCCTCCCCCGACGAGTTCGCCGACCTGATGCGCGAGGTCCTGGGCGAACTCGGCACCTCGCACGCGTATGTGACCCCGGCCCGCCGCAACGAGGGCCCGCCGCACTACCAGCGGGCGATCGGCCTGCTCGGCGCGAACCTGGTGTGCCGGGACGGCGACTGGATGATCCGGCGCATCCTGCCGGGCGACTCCTCCGACTCCAAGGCCCGTTCCCCGCTCGCCGGTACGGGCATCCGGGAGGGCGCGGTCCTCACCCATGTCGACGGCCGCCCGGTCGATCCGGTCGCCGGCCCGTACCCGCTCCTCACGGCGGCGGGCGGCACCACGGTCGAACTCACCTTCCGCCCGGCCGAGGGGGATGGCCGCGCCCGCCGGGTCGCGATCGTCCCGCTGGTCGACGAACGCCCGCTGCGCTACCAGGACTGGGTGGCCAAACGCCGTGAAGTGGTGCGGGAGTTGAGCGGCGGCAAGTGCGGCTATCTGCACATCCCCGACATGGGCGGATCGGGCTGGGCCCAGTTCAACCGGGACCTGCGCATGGAGGTGTCCCGCCCGGCCCTGATCGTCGACGTACGCGGCAACGCGGGCGGCCACATCAGCGAGCTGGTGGTCGAGAAGCTGACCCGCACGATCCTCGGCTGGGACCTGACCCGCAACGCCCAGCCGGTCAGTTACGCCTCCAACGCGCCCCGGGGCCCGGTGGTCGCCCTGGCCGACGAGGCGACGTCCTCCGACGGCGACATGATCACCGCCGCGTTCCGCCTGCTGAAGCTCGGCCCGGTGGTGGGCCAGCGGACCTGGGGCGGCGTGGTCGGCATGACCGGCCGGACCCGGCTGGGCGACGGCACGGTGATCACGGTGCCGATGAACGCGGCCTGGTTCGACACCTACGGCTGGTCGATCGAGAACCACGGTGTCGAACCGGACCTGGAGGCGCTGCGCACCCCCCTCGACTGGGCGGAGGGCCGGTACGCGGTGCTCGACGACGCGGTACGGGTGGCCCTGGACCTGCTGGCCGCCCATCCCGCGTCGACCCCACCGACGTACGACGACGTCCCGGACCGGCGGCGGCCGCCGTTGCCGCCGCGGTAGTACGGGGTGGGCACGGGCGGTGCGCAGTTGAACGTTCCCCCGGCCTTCAGCGGGAACGCGCAATCTGCGCTGCGACGGATCAGCCGGCCGACGCCCCCGTGCCCTCGCGAGTGATCTGCCTCACGCCGTGTCACAGCCGTCCGCCGTCCGGTGTCTTGATGCCGAAACCGGGCAACGGACGGAGAGAGATCATGGACAGGAACACCGACGTGGTCGTCATCGGCGGGGGTTACGCGGGCGTCACCGCGGCCAACCGGCTGGCACACGACGAAGGCGTGGCCGTGACGCTGATCAACCCGCGCCCCGACTTCGTCGAGCGCATCCGCCTGCACCAGCTGGTCGGCGGCAACCATGACGCGGTCGTCGACTACGGGGAGGTCCTGGCCGGGAACATCCGGCTGGTGGTCGACAGCGTCGCGACGATCGACGCGGCCGGGCGCCACCTGGAACTGACGAGCGGCGACACGGTCGGCTACGACTACCTGATCTACGCGGTGGGCAGCGGCAGTGCCGAACCGGACGTGCCCGGCGCGGCGGAGTTCGCCCACCCGATCGCCACCCTGGAGGAGGCGCGGCGACTGCGGCCGGTCCTCGCCGCCGCACCCGCGACGGCCCCGGTGACCGTGGTCGGCTCCGGCCCGACCGGCATCGAGACCGCCGCCGAACTGGCGGAGGACGGCCGCGCCGTGACCCTGGTCTGCGGCCAGGAACTCGGCCCGTATCTGCACCCCCGGGGCCGCCGCTCGGTCGCCCGGACCCTCGCCGGACTCGGCGTGACCGTGGTCGAGGGCCCCGGCGCGAGGGTGGCGGCCGTGACCCGCGATGCCGTACGGCTCGACGACGGCCGCGAACTCCCCAGCCGGGTCACCGTCTGGGCCGCCGGATTCGGCGTACCGGACCTGGCCGCCCGCAGCGGGCTGAGCACCGACGCCGTGGGCCGCCTGCTCACGGACGGGACGCTGACGAGCGTGGACGACGCGCGGATCACCGCGGCCGGGGACGCGGCGGCACCGGTGGACGTGCCGTTCCGGATGAGCTGCCAGGCCGCGGGCCAACTGGGCTCGCGCGCCGCCCGCACGGTGCTCAGCCGGATCGCGGGCGAGCGACCCGCACCCCTCAAGGTGCGGTTCGCCGGCCAGTGCCTCAGCCTGGGCCGCCGCGCCGGGATCTTCCAGTTCGCCTCCATGGACGACCGTGCGATCCCTCTGCTTCTGACCGGCAGCCCCGGTGGGAAGCTCAAGGAGTTCGTTTGCAGGACCACCGTCAAGCAGTTGGCGAACGAGGCACGCAGGAACGGTCCGCGCCCCGCACGCGACGAGGCACCGACCGCCGCCGGGCGGACGGCCTGAGGGCCAGGACCCGACAACCGAGAGCCGAGAGTTGCAGAAAGGCCAGACGTGAACGACGACCCCGACGAGCGCGCCATCACCGACCCGGCGACCGAGGCTTTCGTCGCCCACCGCAACCTCCTCTTCACCGTCGCCTACGAGATGCTCGGATCGGCGGCCGACGCGGAGGACGTCCTCCAGGAGACCTGGCTGCGGTGGGTCGAGGTCGATCCGGAACAGGTCCGTGACCCGCGCGCCTACCTGGTCCGGATCACCACCCGCCAGGCGCTCAACCGGCTGCGCACGCTGTCGCGCCGCAAGGAGGCGTACGTCGGCCCCTGGCTTCCCGAACCGGTGCTCACCGCGCCGGACGTGGCCGAGGACGTCGAACTCGCCGAGAGCGTGTCGATGGCCCTGATGCTCGTCCTGGAAACCCTGTCACCGACGGAGCGCGCAGTCTTCGTGCTGCGCGAGGTCTTCGACGTCGACTACGACGAGATCGCCGCCGCCGTCGACAAGAGCGCCGCCGCCGTCCGTCAGATCGCCCACCGCGCCCGCCGGCACGTCGATGCCCGCCGTCCCCGTGCGGCGGTCTCGGCGAGCGCCTCCCGGGCGGCCATGGATTCGTTCCGGCGCGCTCTGGAGACCGGGGACCTCCAGGGCCTCCTCGACGTGCTCGCCCCCGACGTCGTCCTCCTCAGCGACGGCGGCGGCATCAAGCAGGCCGCCCGACGGCCGATCATCAGCGCCGACAAGGTGGCCCGCTTCCTCATCGGCAACTCCGGCAGGACCACCGCCACGATCACCATCAGCCCCACCCCGGTCAACGGCAACCTGGCATTCGTACTGCGCCTGGACGACGAGATCGACGGCGTCGTGGCGTTCCGGATCGAGGACACCCTCATCACCGGCCTCTACTACGTACGCAACCCGGAGAAACTGACCCGCGTCGAGTCCGAGACCCCGCTCACCCTGCACTGACCTCCTTCACCTGTCCGCCCCTCGCCCCCACGGGCCCGAGGGGCGGACCGCCGCCTCCTGCCCCCGCCTGGCGGGCGCCCGCAGCTCGCACCAGACCGTCTTCCCGTACGGCCCCTGCTCGACGCCCCACCGCAGCGCCAACGCGTCCACGAGCGACAGTCCCCGCCCCGACTCGTCGCCGGGACCGGCGGTGCGCGGCGTCGGCCAGGCGCACGGCTCGGGATCACTCAGTTCGACCCTGACCCGACCGGTGCACGTACCGCTGACCCGGAGCGTCACCGGCGTCCCCTCCCCGAGGTGCACGATCACATTGGTCAGCAACTCGCTGACACAGAGCAGCAGATCAGGCGAATCCACACCCCCGCACCGCTCCCGCAAGGGTGTGCCGCAGCTCCGGTACGGCCTTCGGCACGGCGAGCAGATCCACCGTGAACGGCAGCGGAGTCATCCACCGGCCGCCGAACGCAGCACCTCGGCCATCCGGCGCGCGGTCGCCACATCGCAGTTTCCGAGCGCCACCAGCGGCGGCCGCGTCGTCCTCGCGGCGAGGGTCAGCGGATCGACCCCGAGCGACGGCAGGGCGATGCCGTGCACGGCGAGTGCGGCACGGAGCGCGTCGATGTCCGGGCCGATGTCGTGGGCGGTGAGGCCGTACGTGTCGTCCATGGGGGGAAGTCCACCTTTCGTTGCTGACTGTGACGAACGCCTCACACGCTGCCGCATCGGCCTCTACCGTGAAAGGACTTCCCGCTCCACAACGCACAGCGCGAAAGGCGGTCAACGGTGGCCACACGCAAGGAGATCGACGGCTCGGCGGGCGTCCCGCAGTTCTACGGCAAGGAACTCCGCTTCAAGCGGGAGGAGGCGGGCCTGACCCTGGAGAAGCTGGTGGACGGCAGCTTCTACGGCATCACGTACCTGAGCGAGATCGAGCACGGCCACCGCCGGATGCCGGTGGATCTGGCACAGCATGTGGACCGGGTGCTGAAGACGGACGGGTTCTTCCAACGGCGGTGCGAGGACGCACGGAAGGCCAAGCAGGGGGCTCACTCTTCGTATTTCGCTGCGGTTGCGGAAGCAGAGATGCGAGCGCGGACCATCAGCGAGTGGTCCGGCACGCTAATCCCTGGCCTGCTCCAGACCAGGTCGTATGCCGGTGCCGTCATCCGCTCCGCGCACTCCACGGACACGCCAGAAGAAGTCGAAGCCAAGATCGTCGCCCGGCTGAATCGGGCCCGTCTCTTCGATGACCCCAAAAAACCCGAGTACTGGGTGATCCTGCACGAGTCCCTGGTGCACCGCTCCATCATCCCGCCTGTGGAGATGGCCGAGCAGCTGGACCACATCGCCGCCCTGATCCGCCGGAACCGTGTCGTTGCACAGATCCTTCCGTGGAACGGCCCGACCCGCGCCCTCTCGGAACTGCCCCTCTTCCTCATGGATTTCGACAACGAACCGCCCCTGCTCTACACCGAGGGTCCCTACCACGGCCAAACCATCGACGATCCGTCCATCGTGGTGCGCTACCGCAAGGCATACGATCGGCTGAGGGCCGCCGCCTTGCCGCCGGAGGCGTCCCTCGACCTGATCGAGAAGGCGGCTGAGGAGTACCGAAATGGCCAGCATCGGTCCTGATCTCCACCTGGCTACATGGCGCAAGAGCAGCTACAGCAACGGCGATGGCGGCAACTGCCTTGAGGTCGCCGAGGAGTTCGCCCGCTGGCGCAAGAGCAGCTACAGCAACGGCGATGGCGGCGACTGCCTCGAAGTCGCGGACGGTCACCAGGACCTCGTCCCCGTCCGCGACTCCAAGCGCCCTGAAGGCCCCGTGCTGGTCGTCCCCGCGTCCGCCTGGACGCCGTTCGTGGAGTCCGTCAAGGTATAACTCGGGGGATAGCGGTCAGGCCGCCGGTTCGGGATCGGGTCGGCGGCAGGGGGTGCACAACCCATCGCAGAAGGCTTCCGGCCTTGCAGGCCACCCGCATTCGGTGCACTCAATCATCAGGCGGTGTACGGGAGTTTCCGACGCGACCGGGGCTGTGGCGGGCAGACGGGGCGGGAGCTTGTCGCGGAGGCGGCGGCGTACGAGACCGAAGGGCGAGCCCACAGACTCGGGAAGCCCGGCGGTCAGAGCACGCGTCAGATAGTCGGTATCCACACCCGCGCGAACCACTCGGCCGCCAACTCCTCCCGCGCCGCACAGTCCGCCGCCGAAAGGGCCAGACGGGCGTCGGTGCGGCCCAGGCGGGCGAGGGCTGGTCCGCAGCCGGCTGCGGCTCCGGCTCTGCGATGCGCTGCTGCGGTACCGGCACCGGCACCGGCACGGAAACGGCGGGCGCGGCAGCCTCCACGGTCTCCATGACCTCTGCGGTCTTCCCCGGCGCGGAACGGCGTTCCCCCGCGGCGAGGAAGGCATCCCACCACTCGCTGTCACGGGCGACCCTCGACCAGAAGGTGCGGGGGAAAGTTTCCCCAAACCCCCAACCAACCACTTGAACGACACCGGAAAGCCGGGCTCCGGGCACGACTGTTGCGGACGTACTTCGGTTGACAAGATGAGAAGTTGATGAAGCAACGGTTCATCAAAGTGAGCGAGGTCGAAGTGATACGGCGCAGGAACTTGATGGCTTCGGGCGTGGCAGTTGCTTTAGCAGGTGGAGGTGCGGCTGCCTACGGGCTGGCAGACAGGGGCGCTGCAGGGGACAGTGCCGGCTCCGACGACTCGGTCGGCGTTCCGGTCCAGTTGCGTGGAATTTTGCCGGAAAAGTACGTGGCGTTGATCGCGCTTGATATCGGACGGCCACATGGCGCATTGAGAGAACTGGTGAAACAGGCTCGTGTCGCCGCCGAGCCGGACACGTCTGTGGGGTTCGCCCTTGGGGCGACACTTTTCGGACCTGAGAAGTCGATTCCTCGCCAACTCAAGGCCATGCCGCACTTCACCGGCGACCTTCTTGATCCCGCCATGTCGCATGGAGACGTTCTTGCACACGTGGCGAGCGACAAGGCCGCAGCGATACAGAAGACCGTCGAGCGCCTCAGAAACGCCACCTCCCCGCACTGGACGATTCGGTGGCACATCAATGGCTCTCGTCCCGCCAACCGGGTCAAGGACGGCAGGGGCCTGGCCCGTAACCCGTTCCACTTCACCGAGGGCTTCGGCAATCCGGGCACCGAGAGAGAATCCCTCGGCCGTGCACTCACTTCTGCCGATCAGGACGAACCTCAGTGGGCCGTGGGTGGCAGCTACCAGGTTGTGCGCATCATCCGGTTCGCGACCGATCTATGGGACAAGGACTCGGTACGAGAACAGGAACGGATCATCGGCCGTCGACGCGACGGGGGGTGGCTCGACGGCACGCCGGCCGACGAACAGCCCAACTTCGCGGCCGATCCGACCGGCAGGCTCACCCCGCTTGATTCCCATGTACGCCTCGCAGCCCCTGACCGCCGCACTCCCCCACCGATCGTGCGGCGCAGTTACAACTACGACCGGGGCAACGGCGATACGGGGATCATCTTCTCCTGTTTCCAGCGAGATCTGGCCCAAGGGTTCGAAGCAGCCCAGAAACGCCTGGAAGGGGAACCCCTGGCAAAGTACTTGCTGACCACGGGCGGCGGGTATTTCTTCGTCCCCCCGCACGGCGACAAGTGGATTGACACGCTCAGCTAGGCTCGATCTCGCATCCACCACGTAGTTTCCGAACGCGTACAGGTGTCCGGGTCGACGGCGTGGTCCGCGCGGGGCCACCAGCCCCGTGGATCAGCCGAGATGCGGCTGGTCGCGCCGCTCCATGAAGTGCCGGAGCCGGAGCCGCTGAGTGTGGCGCACGGTCAGGTGACAGCTCGCTTCGGGCGGCACGAGCCGGAGTTCGGCGGACTCGTCGAAGATCTCCAGCCGACCGCCGGAGATGCGAGCGGAACACCAAGCCATCAACGCCATGGGCAATGCCCTCGGCCCAGCCATCGACGGCTCACCTGCCACGACAACTTTCCGCTGACGTCGTCGTCGCTGTTTCCGTCAAACCTCCCAGGAGCCCGCCAAAGATTCCGGCGGGCATTGGGAGAGGTCAAGCTGTGCGTCTATTCGGGCTGAACTTCAGATCCCTTGGATTCCCCAGGGTCGCTACCCGAGACGTGGGTCCACTGTCAGATACGGGCTGGTTTCTTCGGGAACCATCGTTTCCGGAAGCAGGATGGCGCGCTTCCCAGTGACCTCGCTGAGCAGCGACATGAAGTGAATAATGCGGACCAGGTCGTCATCCGAACGAACGTCGCGAGGATCCCCCTGAAAGTCGACAAACTCCACAGAATAGAAATCGGTCGACCAATTCTGCCCCGCAATTTGGATGATCAGGCGACAGCCGGGGTCCCCACTCAAGCGAACCTCAGAAATTTCGACAGGAGAGCCTGACTCAAGATCCAGGATCGAAAATTTGTTTACACCTCGACTGATCGCATCAAGCACGCGGCGCCATTCATCAGCACCAGTACCCAATACATAGATCTCGATCAGTCCACCTTCCTGCATGCGAATCTGCGCAAGAAGATCAGGCGACTTGGTCAAGATGTCAGTGATCCAGGAATCCAACGAACCCACCTCCATCCTTCCATCGGGCACCGATATCAGGGAGAAGGAAATCAACGACCGGACCATGCTGGGGATGCGTCCACGTTTGAACGGCTGCGCGAGGATTGGTGAGAACGTCATCGATCAGATGATGCGACACGTGGATTCGATCCTTCCCGGACCCCAGCGGTATCAGCGAAGTATTCGGTCGCCCCATATGTTTTTGGTACGCCCGGGACGCAGCGGAGTCGCCAGCATTTCCGCGCAGAGGTCTTTTGGCCGCTTCCCCTAGCTTGTCGAGATCCGGCCCGCAATTGTGCACAAGGACCGGAGTTGCCCCCGCCAGCGCATAGTACGTGTGGAAGTCCGCGACGGTGAGGTTGTAGACCGTGGTGGATGTGGTGCGGCGGGTGACTGCAGTGATCTGTACCCAGGTGCCGCTGCTCGTCTGGAGCCACTGACCGGCGGTGAGTTCGTCGGCTTCGATCCAGCGGTTCAGGGCGGGAACCCAGAAGGGGTGGCCGTCTGTGGCCGTCAGGGAGTGGGATGCGCCCGTGTCGAGGGTGATGTCGACCAGTTGTTTGTCACCTGTGCCCTTGATCAGGGCCGTGACCGGACGGGGGCCGCTTTCGCCGGTTTCGGGGTCGGTGGCCAGGACCTCGTCGCCGATCTGAACATCCTTGATCGGTTTACGGGTGCCGTCTGCGAGGAGAACGGGAGTGTCCGAGGTGAAGCTGTTGCCGACCTTGCGGCACTTGCCGAGGGATGCCCACTTGGTCGCGCCCCCGGCGCCGAGCATGCCGGTTGCGCAGCCCATGGCCGCGGAGGTACCGACCTGGCCCCAGTCGACTTTGCGGCCCGACAGGCGTTGACCGAGCCAGTCGAGGCCGGCTTCGGAGAGGCCGCCGAAGACACAGCCCGCGAGCAGTGGGCTGTTGCCCGAGGGGTCGGTGTAGGTGGTGGGTGAACTGAGTGCGTACTGGTAGAGGTTGGTCCCGCCCGCGTGACCGATCGGGTCCTGGGAGATGAAACGGCCGGTCTCGGGGTCGTAGTAGCGGTTGCGGTAGTGCAGGAGCCCCGTTCCATCGGACTCGCGTCCGGTGAAGGTGTGGGGGTTGGAGGATGCGGCCCCTGAGGTGGTGGACTGGCCGTTGGGGTCGTAGGTGTAGCGGGTGACGACCGTGCCGTCGGTGTCGGCCAGGCCGACGACTGTGCCCAGCGCGTCGGTGAGGTAGATCTGCGTCGCGTTGTTCTCGGTCCGGGTCAGGTACTCGTCCAGACCGGATGTCGCGACCGTGGCCGTTTCAGCTCCTGTGGCGTCCTGTTCCACCAGCGGGTTGGAGCCGTCGGTCAGGAACTTTTGGTGGTGTCACCGAGGGTTTTGGTGGCGCGTGTGCCCAGTGCGTCGTACGTGAACAGGCTCGAAGCTCCGCCGGTGGCAGTGAGCCCGGACAGTTGGCCGCGTGCGTTCCAGGTGTAGGTGCGTTTCCCGTCGGTCTTGAGCCGGCCGTCCGCGTCATAGGTGAAGGAGCGGCCGTTGAAGGTGGTGAGCCGGTTGTCCTTCCCGTACACCGCGCCTGTCTCTGCCGCCGGCAGTGCCACCGAGGCGAGACTGCCGGACAGGCCGGTCTGGAGACCGCGGACGTCCCTTGTGTAGGAGAGGTCACCGATGTCGGCTGTGCCCTTGGCGTAGCCGATGTTCTTGATGGTGCCTGTCTTGTCCAGGGCGGTGGTACGGGTGATCCCGCCCGGCAGTGCGGCGGTCTTCTCGCGGCCCACCGCATCCAGGCCGAAGGTGACCGCTTGGTCGCCGGAGGTGACGGAGGTGAGGATGCTTGAGGTGTCGTAGCCGTAGAACGTGGTTTTCCCGGCTGCGGTCATCTCCTTGCGTCGATCCGCCGCGTCGTGGACGTAGGCGACCGTGCCGGTGGGGCCGGTGACTGTCTTCGGTCGGTCGTACTCGTCGTATTCGAAGGTCTGGGTCCCCGCCTGGGTGTCTGTGATCGTCTTCGGCAGGTCGACCGCGTCGTAGGCGTAGGTGACGGTGGATTCGGCCGTGCCGGCGACGTTCAAGCCGTATTTGGTGTTCTTCGCCCGTCCCAGCAGGTCGTACTCGGCTGTGGCGACCTGGCCCGAGCGGCTGGTCACCTTCGCCAGGTTGCCTGCGGCGTCATAGGCGAACAGCGCCTGTGCTCCCAGCGGATCCTTCGCCGACTTGGCCCGGTCGGCGTTGTCGTACGCCCAGATGGTGGTGTTCTGGCGGGCGTCGGTGAGGGTGGTCAGGTTGCCGTTCTCGTCGTAATCCAGGGCAGTGGTCTGGCCGAGCGGATCGGTGATCCTGCGAGTCTGGTTGAGAGAGTCGTAGGTGAGAGTCGTGAGGGATCCTGCCGCGTCGGTCAGAGCGGACGGCCGTCCTGCCGCGTCGAGGAACTGGCCGCTGGTGCGGCCCTCCGCGTCCTTGACCGACACCATCTCGCCGTTCAGGTAGGTGTATTCGGTCACCGCTTCGGAGGCGTCGGTCACCGTCTTCACCTGCCCGTCAGAGGTGTAGGTGAGAGTGGTCTCCCTTTTCTCGGGGTCGGTTATCTTCCGCAGGTCGCCCACGGCGTCGTAACCGAGGGTGGTGGTGTTGCCCAATGGATCGGTGAGGGCGGTGGGCTGGTCGTACGGACCGTCGTAGACCGCGGTGCCGGACTGGCGTGCCTGTGGCGTGCCTGCGAGCTCGGTGGTGCGGGTGATGTACCCGTTGGCGTCGTAGGTGAGTTCGGTGCGGCGGCCGTACGGGTCGGTGACCGCGTCCACGCGGTGGTGTGGCCCCCGGTGGTACTGGGTGGTGCGGGCCAGGGTGCTGCCGTGGGCCTGGGTGTCCTTGACTCCGAAGCCGTCGGCGTCGAATTCGACCCGCCTCAGGGACCCTCCGGGCTGCGTGACCGTTGTGGAGGTCACCTTGCCCGCGCCGGTCAGCGTGTACGCGAAGGTGTACTTGGCGCCTTCGGTGAGCGTCTGTTCCTTGACCCGTCCGCTCTCATAGACATTGGACATGTAGGTGATGCCGCGGGCGTCCACTGCTGTGTTGATGCGGTTGGACGTGCCGTCGTATGTGTAGCGGCTGATCTTGTTTGCCGGGTCCTTGACGGTTTCCAGGCGTCCGGTGGTGTCGTAGGTGTATTCGGTCGTGCGGCCCGCGTTGTCCCGGATTGATGAAACGCGCTTCTTGGTGTCGTAGGCGAGGGAGATCCAGCGGCCACCGGGGGTGGAGATCTGCGTGATCTCGCCCTTGTTGCCGGCTCGGGTCAGCTGAACGGTGTTGCCGTGTCGGTCCCGGATCTCCTTCAGAGGTGCGTACTGAGGAAAGATCCAGGTAGTGCCGTCACGGAACTTCATGTGCCACGCTCCGTCGTCCCACACAATCTTCGAGCCGTGGAATCCGGACGGGGTTCCGGAGGGTTCGAAGACCGCGTCGGCGTAGCCCGTGCCAGCTGAAGTGCGCACAAAGGGGACTGACTGGCCGCCGGGCAAATACAGGTCGACCTGTTCGTACTGTTTCTTCGAGTGCAGGAAGACGTTGTAGGAGAGGTCGCGTCCGATACCGAAGGCGCGGGTCCGTGTGTCGCCCTGCCAGTAGGTCCGGGTGATTTCGGCCGAGCCGCGGGAGTCGGACACGGCCAGGTCGGTACGCGAGTCGGTGAGCATTCCGGTGGACAGGTCGACGGGGTCGCCGGACAGCCAGTCGAAGGCGTCCTTCACCCACGGCAGGTCCCAGGGAAGCCAGTCGGGGATGTTGAACATCGCGCCGTGAAAGGCCCAGACCCGTGTCTTGGCATCGGGCACGACCTGACGGCCGTCCTCGGACACCTTCCCGTGCCCGTAGACGTACCAACCCTTCTTCTTCGGGTCGTAGTCCATGAACTCCACGCGGGTGCCGGGGGCTTCGCGTGTGTAGTTCGGATAGATGACCTGCGCGCCCTTGGGAAAGACGTATGTGCCGCCCGGCTGCACGGTGAAGTACACCGGCACGACGCTGTTCTCGGGCAGCGGGAACGGCGGCCGGTCGATGGGTATGGCCGTGATCCCCAACTCCGTGACCGGCTTGCCCTTCTCGTCCCGGACCACCGAACCCTTGGGGATGCGGACTTCGAGCCCAGGAATCTTCGGGGTCCTCAGCACGACGTCGGACTTCGCCGGGGCGGCGAAGCTCACCGTGTTCCTGGTGTCGAGGGTCGTCATCCAGACCGGGAACCCGAGGTCGACGCTCTGGCCGCGCTTCGGACCGATGTGTATGTCGAAGCGGCCGTACTGCCGCTTCCTCGTGTTGGCCGTCGAACCGTCGACCACCAGGGTCTTCGCGTCGGGACTGATGCCGGCCAGCAGGAATCTGCCGCGGGAGTCGGTTCTGGCCGTCTTGTCGCCGACGGAGACGGTGACCTTCGCCAAGGGTTTCCCGTCCAGCTTCAACACATGACCGGTCAACGCCGTCCTGCCCGGGGGCGAACGAAGTTTCCGGGGAGCTTTCGGCCCGTCGCCGCGGCCTGTCACCCAGTCCCGGCCGGCCTTCTGCTGCTTGCCCGGCTGCCAAGCATCCGCCCCCACGGGAACGATCCCCGCCGCACCGCTCGTGCCATCACCGCTGCTCGCCGCGGCGGCGGATCCGTCCTTGAGGCCGAGAGTGATCTGACCGGTCGACGGGCCTATCGGCTCGACCACCAACGTGTACGTGCCCGGGGCGAGGAAACCGAAGGATGCCGAGAGAGTCGATTGGGGCAGGTAGGCAAAGCCTCGTTTCTCCCCCGCTGAACCGATCAGCGTCGCCATCCAGTCGAACGGTGACGGCGCCTCGATCTCGAGGTCGGGTTCGGCCCCGTTCTCCGACTCGACCGTGAAGGTGAAGTAGGCGTGCACGTACGGCTGGGAGATCGTCGCCGTCTGCTTGGCACCGCCCAGCGTCGGCGTTCCGGCGTTCACCCCGGCCACCCGCGATGCGGTCACGGTGCCCGCGGTTGTGCGCAGGGGCTGGACCAGAAGCAGATGTGTTCCCTCGGGCAGGGGCGTGGGAAGAGCCACTCCGCCCTCTCTCGATGTTCCACCGATGTATCCGGCGCCTTTCACGACCTGGCCGTCGGGGGTGGCTCTTGCGATGCTGCCGCCCTGCATCGCGTTCGGTCCGGACAGGACGACCGAGATCCCGCTGTTGTCCGCGGCGAGGACGGGAACGATGAGCTGCTGACCCGGTCGTGTCAGTTCCGTTTGTGTGCTGGGGCTGCTGGTGGTGAGGGGGGCGGCTGTCACCGGAGTCGAGAGCCAGAGCTTCACCGATCCGGCGGAGGCCGACTGCGGCTGGAGCACCACTACGTAGTCGTCTCCAGCGATCAGGTCGTTCAAGTGCAGACTGCCGCCGCTGTTCGCGGTGACGGTTCCGTACCCGCCGACGAGATTCCCGTCGGCGTCCCGCGCCTGGAGGGGCGAATTCGTCGGGATGGTCACGTCGGTGACGCCGAGTCCCACGATTCTGCCGGGTGGGGCGGTGAACTCCGCTTGCACCCGTTGCCCCCGGCGCGCCACCACCACCGGTACGGACGCCGCGTCCGGTGAGAGGGAGACCTTGATGTCGGCCGACAGCAGAAGTCCCAGTGTTCCTGCGGCCCCCGGGTCGGGGTTGACGGTGACGGTATAGGTTCCCGTCTCCGTCAGGTTCCCCAACTCGATGGTCGTGGAGGCTCCGGCGAGAACGTAGGCCCCCAGGCCGACAGGCCCACCGGACGGTGCCTGCACCGTGATGTGGGCCCCACCGCTGAAGGCGCTGTCGAGCGCACCGATCGAGAGGTCGTCGCCTTTCTGGGCCTCGAAGGTGGCTTTCGCGAGTTGTCCCGGCCTGTTGAGGCTGACCTCGGCAGGCGTCGCGTCGGTCGGCGAGAGCCGGTCGGCCTCCAGGGGCAGAGACGCGGTGACCGTGATGGTCCCCGGCCCCGTGCTTGAGCTGTACGGCTCGATGACCAGGGAATACGTTCCGGAGACCGGCAGGTCGGTGAGATCCCAGTCGAAGAGTTTGCCGGGACTCACCCGGACGTCATCGAGCTCGACGTCCTGGGGAGAGACCATCCGCAACCGCAGGTCGCCCTTGAACGTCGAGCCGGAGAGGTGGAAGCTCAGGGAGTCGCCTGCATCGGCATCGATCAGCACACGGGCTCTCTTGTCGGAGGCCGAGATCGAGACCGAGGGCGGGTTCTCATCGGTCGGCGACGTACCGACAGTTGTCTCGAACTCGTTTCCCTCCAGGGGAACATCGAAGTAGTCGGGAGCCACCTCCTGACCGTCAGGGGTCTCGATCGTGATCCGCCCTGCCTTGGCGCCTGCGGGGACCTTCACCGTCAGAGCCGTGTCAGTGCGTTCGACGACCTCTGCGATCCTGCCGCCGTTGAAGCGGACGACGTTGTCCGTCGCTGCGGACGCGAAATCGGACCCGGAGAGCACCACTTCTGTCCCCGGCGGCCCGGAGGTCGGCGCATACGAGGTGACGACGGGCTTGCCCTGGGCCGGAGCGAAGGTCTCCGTCGATGTTGCGCTGCCGCTGCCGACCGCTACCGAGACCGGGCCCTTGGCCGCGCCTTCGGGAACGGTCACCACCAGCCGGGTGGCCGACGCCGACGTGACCGCAGCGGTCTTCGTTCCGAACGAGACCGTGTTGGATGCCTCTGTTGTCGAGAACCCCGTGCCGGAAAGGGTGACGCTCTCGCTCGACGCGGCACGAACAGGAACCAGGGAGAGAACCGACAGGGAGCTCGACGCGAAACGGTCCACACCGAGGCGGTTGCCCGCCGCGTCGTAGTGGTAGCGGGCGGTCTCACCGTCCGGGTCCGTGACACCGACGAGGCGGGATGCCGCGTCGTAGGCGTACACCGCGTTGTTCGTGGTCGGTTCGGCGGCCGCGGGTGCAGTCGGACCCGCCGGGCTGCCAACTGGCGTCGAGTCGTCGAGGGTGCTGCCCTGGGTCCGCGTGGACACTCCCGACGAGGGGGCGGTTGGAGCCGCCTCTGCAGGTACCAGCCCTACCGATAAGGCCAGTCCCAGCAACCCCACCGTGAATGCCCGTCGGCGTGCGGACACACCTGTTCCGAACCGTTCGCCGCGCGTGCGCACGCCGCCCCTCCCCAGGGCCCCCTCATGAGCCACGAATGACTCACGACACCCACACTTCCCATGCGAGCGGTCACAAAGTACACACAAACTGTCACCAGAGAACCGAAAGAGACGAGATCGCGCCAACACAGCACATCCACACCAGCGTTGCGGGGCGTCGGGCAGGGAGAAGAAAACGACCTGTTTGATGTCGTCGCCCTGTGGCGCAATGTCACCCGCCCACTCGTCGATCTCGAAGGCGACGGGTGGCCGGTGTTCCTCCCCTCGTAGCGTGAAGGCGTGATCGCCGGAGCCGGGCCGCCCGCGTCGAGGCCGGTGCGGCCCGGCGACCGTCGGCGCGCGATACTTCCGGCATGCCCGAGATCAAGTCCGTCCCCCTCTCCCGGGCTGCCGCCCCGCGGCCGGGTTCCGCGTCCCGTCCGTCGGCCGTCTCGCTCCGCTACGCCGCGCCCGCGCTCCTGGGCTACGTTGGCGTACGGATCACCGGCATCGCGATCCTCCTGATCGCCGCCTCCGCCACCGGCAAGGACGGAATGCACCGGCTGGCAGGCCGCTGGGACTCGGTCTGGTACCAGCGGATCGCCGAACACGGATACGGCTACGAGGTCCGGCTCCCGGACGGCACCTTCCATTCCGACCTGGCCTTCTTCCCGCTCCTGCCCGCGCTGGAGCGAGGGTTGTCCGCCCTGATCCCGCCCCTCGGCGTGGCCGGCGCGGGCCTGTTGGTCTCGTGGCTCGCCTCGCTCGCCGCCGCCGGTGGCATCTTCGCCGTGGGCGCGCGGCTGTACGGGCGCCGGGCGGGAGTGCTGCTGGCCGTGCTCTGGGGGGTGTACCCGACGGCGTTCGTGCAGTCCATGGCGTACACCGAGACGCTGTTCACGGCGCTGGCGGCCTGGGCGTTGTACGCCGTTCTGACCGACAGGTGGATCACGGCGGGGGTGTTGTGCGTCGGCGCCGGGCTCACCCGGCCGGTCGCGGCCGCGCTGATCGCGGCGATCGGCGTCACGGCGATATGGCGGCTGTTCACCGCATGGCGCGGAGGCGAACCGCTCCGGACACACCGACGGATGGTGGTGGGTGCCTGTCTGGCGCCGCTGGGCTGGCTGTCGTACATCGCCTTCGTGGCCGTGCGCGAGGGGCACCCGTTCGCGTACTTCGACGTCCAGGCGGACTGGAACAACCGGATCGACGGAGGGGCGGCGCTGGCCGCGTTCGTGGTGGAACAGTTCGGCCGCAACGTCTTCGCGGGGCTCGGACTGTGCGCGGCCTTCGCCTTCCTGTTCTGGGTGGTGTGGCTGTGCGTACGGCAACGGCCGCGCCAACCGCTGCCCGTGATCACCTACTGCGTCGTGGTGGTCGTGATCTCGTTGATCGGGTCCGGCTACTTCGGCTCCAGGCCCCGGCTGATGATGCCCGCGTTCCCGTTGCTGCTGCCGGCCGCGGCGGCCCTGGCGGGCGCCCGGCGGCGGATGCTCCCGGCGGTGGCCGTGGGTGTGGCGGCGCTCGCGTCGGGGGTGTACGGGGCTTTTACGTTGCTCGGTTCCGGGCCTCCGTAACGCCCGATCACCAGCCTTTCGGTTCTTCGTCTCCCTACACTTCGTCATGCGCCTGACAGCAGGGGCACTGCACCGCTCCCACGAACGGCACACTCCGAAGGGGACGATCAGCGCATGACCAAGCCCGAGAGCGCCGGATACGACTACGACGTCGTCATCAGCGGATCCGGTCTCGCCGGCAGCGCCGCGGCGATCCTGCTCGCTCGCCGCGGCGTCCGCGTCGCGCTGCTGGAACGCCGCTCGGACCCCGAGGCGTACAAGGTGCTCTGCACCCACTCCATCACGGCCAACGCCCACCCGGTGCTGGACGGACTCGGCCTCGTCCCCGCCCTCGAAAAGGCCGGAGCCATGAGCAACGCGGCCCGCTGGTACACCCGTTGGGGATGGATCGAACCGAAGGCCGCGCCAGGGGGCCCCGAGCTGCCGCACGGGTACAACATCCGGCGCAGCGTCCTCGACCCGTTGATCAGGTCCCGTGCGGTGGAGACCCCCGGCGTCGAGGTGCTCCTCGGTCACCGGGTGACCGGGCTGGTCCGCGAAGCCGGGCGAACCGTGGGGGTGCGTGCGTCGACACCGCAGGGCGAGCGCGAGATCCGGGCCCGCCTGGTGGTCGGCGCCGACGGCAAGGACTCGGCCGTCGCGAAGCTCGCCGGGGTGCCTGCCCGGGTGCACGAGAACGCACGCTTCGGCTATCTCGCGCACTTCCGCAACCTTCCGCTGCCCGGCGGGATCGGCCAGACCTGGTTCCTGGAACCCGACATGGCGTACGCGTTCCCGAACGACGACGGAGTGACGGTCCTCGCGGTGCTCCCGGACAAGAAGCGGCTGCCGGCCTTCCGGGAAGACCTGGAGGGCAGCTTCCTCGAATTCGTCCGCGCTCTGCCCGAGGCACCGCCCATCGACTCCGCCGAACGCATAACGAAGATCATCGGCACGGTCGACCACCCGCTCCACAGCCGCAGGCCGACCGCACCGGGCGTCGCACTCATCGGCGACGCCGCCCTGACCAGCGACCCGCTGTGGGGAGTGGGATGCGGGTGGGCCCTGCAGACCGCGCAATGGCTGGCCGAGGCGGTCGCACCGGCCGTGACCGGCCGCGGCGACCTCGCCAGGTCGCTCGCGGCGTACGCGCGCAGACACCGGCGCCGGCTGAGCGGTCACCAGTACCTGGCCGCCGACTACGCCAAGGCCCGCCCGTTCAACCCCATGGAACGGCTGATGTTCTCGGCGGCAGCGCGCGACGCCTCGCTGGCGCGGCACATGTACCTGTTCGCAGCCCGCCTGATCGGTCCGCTGCGTTTCCTGAACCCCGTGGCACTGGCCAAGGCTCTGGCCGTCAACGTCAAGCATCGCGGGGCGGCCGTGCCACCCGCGCGCCCATCACACACAGGGGCGTGAAACGACGGGCCACGTTCGGCGGGACAGGGTCAGGACGCGTCCATGCTGAGTCTGCCCTGGTCGTCGATGACTTCGACCGTGACGGTCTTGTCGTTGTCACCAACCCGAACCCTGCAGTCGAACTTGTTGCCCTCCTTGGCCTCCATGGCCGCCGGACATTCCACTCCGTCCCTGGACACGTTCTTCGGCCCCCGCGCGGTCTCGGCAGCCTGCCGTTCCACCGCTTCCTGGTCCAGCAGTCGCGGCGGGTACATCGCTTCGGTATCGATGTTCATCACCTTGATCGTCACGGTGAGAACGCACCCGGCGACGATGACGGACGAGAGCGCTATGAGAAAGCGCGCGAACTTCCCTTGATCGGTCACGCATGGTTCCTACCGGCCCAACGACCGTAGAGACAAGTGCCCTTCCGTGATCGGCAGCAATTCCCTCTGCGTCTTGGCCACATGGGTCACGCCGACTGGCTACGACCAACAGCGTCCGGATGACGTCGTGGGCGCGGACAGCTCCGTTACGGAGTGCTGCCGCCCGGACCCGTCGGATCACGCGGAAGAGGTCGGCGGCGTGGACGTCGCCGAGGTCCTCGATGGAGCTGAGGTTGTCACACAGGGCGTCCAGGACCGAGCCGGGCGTGTTCGGGCCGGTGGCCTCCGCCCCGACGGTCTCCCGCCTCGTCGACGCCTTCGCCCCGGCCGGGGCGAAGGCCCTTGCGGAGGGCCCGCTCCGAAAAGCAGGATGCCACCGCAACCTGGAAGAAGGCCTTCGGACACCACGGCCTTCGGCAAACCGCGTGTGTATCCGGGTTTCGGTGAGCCCCGCTGACACGGGCGGCCTTCGCCGGATCCTGACCCGGTGTTCGGTCTGCACCCACACACTTGTCGGTATCGTGCCGTTCATGAGTCAGAGCTCAGCAACTGGTGCCGAGGCGTTGCTCGGCGAGGAGATCCTCCCTCTCGCCGCCAGCACGTTCGTGGTGACGTTCACGGGTGTCGGACTGGGGCGCGAGCAAGCCCGGAACCGGTTGGACAAAGAGATCCACCGCCGGTTCGGGAAGCCCCGCAGAAGCGATGCCCATCACGCCTACCAGGCGGTCATTCTTCAGATCGTCCTGATCTGGGAGCAGGCACGGATCGCGGCACGGGCCTACGGGGGCGGTCTGATCCTGCTCCCCGACGGCATCCGGCTGCTCGACGCCACGGACGCGGCCGACGAACTGCGCGCCCTGCTCAGAGCCTGACGTCCAAGTCCCGGCACGAGAAGCCCGAGAACGTGCGGAAGTACTTCCGTCCCTCCTCGGGGGCGATCACCGAGGTCACCAGCTGCTCGCGCCCGCACCATCCTCTTCCGACCATCACCCTCTTCCCCCAACACATTCCTCGGGCGCATAGATCCCATGCAATCCAGTCGCTGGTGGAATGCCTTGCCCCGCCCTAACGTCGTTCACGCGGCGGTGCTGCGGAGGGATTGGGCTCCGCCGCTCCCGTGGCCCATGAGATCCGAGGGGGAAGTGTGCTGTTCCGACAGGGAGTTGAGATGGGGCGGGACCGGTGACCCGGGGGTCCGCGCTCACGTTGCCGGCGATGCTGGCCGATCTGGAGGAACTCGTGCTCTGCGAGTCCTTCTCGGCCGACCACGCGGCGGTGGCGCGCAGCGCCGAGGTGGTCGGCGCCCTCGGGACGAGGCTGCTGGGAGCCGGGCCCGAGACGATCGTGATCGACGGTGTGACCCATCTGCGGTGGACCTTCGGCACCCCGCGGGTCCTGCTGCTGGGACACCACGACACGGTGTGGCCGATGGGCTCGCTCCAGGACCACCCCTGGTCGGTGGCCGACGGGATTGCCCGCGGCCCCGGGGTCCTGGACATGAAGGCGGGCCTGGTGCAGATGATCCATGCGCTGGCCTCCCTGCCCTCCCCGGACGGGGTGTGCGTTCTGGTCAACGGGGACGAGGAAGTCGGCTCCGCGACCTCCCGGCAGCTGATCGAGGAATCCGCGCGGGGATGCGCGGCCGCCTTTGTGCTGGAGGCGTCCGCGGACGAGGGGGGTGCGCTCAAGATCGCCCGCAAGGGCACTTCGCGGTACGAGGTCGTGGTGCACGGCCGCGCCGCGCACGCGGGTCAGGAACCGCAGAAGGGGGTCAACGCCGCGATCGAGGCCGCTCACCAGGTCTTGTCCATCGCCGACCTCGGGGCCTCGACGGGTGTTGTCGGTGCTGCCCCATCCGCCCTGGGCTTCGCGACCGTCACGCCCACCCTGCTGTCGGCCGGCAGTGCGCGCAACACGGTGCCCGCGCTGGCGCGGGTGTCGGTGGACGCGCGCGTACCGACCCAGGCGGCGCAGGACCGGGTCGACGAACTCATGCGGGGGCTCACCGCCCGGACGCCCGGAGCCCGGCTGGAGGTGCTGGGCGGCAGGCAACGGCCGCCCATGGAACCGGAGTCCTCCGCCGAACTGTTCGCCCTCGCCTCCCGGCTCGCCGAGGAACTGGGCCAGGAACCGCTGCGCGGGCTCGCCGTCGGCGGCGCCTCGGACGGCAACTACACCGCGGCGGCGGGCTGTCCGACGCTGGACGGCCTGGGCGCCGTGGGCGCCGGCCCGCACGCGGACACCGAGTACGTCGAGGTCGCGCAGATGGCCCCCCGCACCCGTCTGCTCGCTCAGCTCATTGCTCACACGACCAGCTGAAGCGGCCTTGACGAGCGTCGCTCCGACACGAAACCTCTGCGGTACGGAGCCGACGCGGCTCATCGTGCTGTGCAAGGTCGCCGAACGGGCCCGCACCAAGGACGCCGGACGGCCCGACCAGCCGCCGCAGGGCCAGGATCAAGACCAGGAGGTGCAGTCGTCGCGCCGGGGGGCGCGCACCGCAGGGACGCCGCCGCCCACGGTGACGGCGCGGTGGGACGGCGGGACGGCGGGACGAATCCGGCAGATCGGATTCCGGTCCCCCGCGCCGCCGTACCGCGCACCCACGCCGAAAGGGCGTGCCCGGTCTCCCGGACACGCCCTTCAACAGACAACGCGCGGAAACGCGAAGGCCCGTCAGCGGTCGCGGCGCTCGCGGAGGTCCTCCGCGGCGTCCCGGGCCCGGTCGCGGCCTTGCTGCGAGCCCTTCGAGGCCCGCTCGGACGCGTCCTGCGTCCGCTGGCGACCCTCGGGGCTCATCCGCTCCTGGCCCTGGGTGCGCGTCCGCTCCTGGCCCTCGCTGCGGCCCTCGCCGGCCTTCTTCTTCGCCTGGTCGGCGAGCTCCTGCGCCTTGTCCTTGAACTGGTCTGCGATACCCATGCTGTTCACTCCTAGTGGGTGCTTGGGGGCGGTCCGTGAGGACCTCGATCAGCGTCGCAGGCCCCGACACCCACCGCATGTCGATCACTTACGCTGCGTAGTCGCCGCCCTCGCGTCCTGGTCGGCGGCGCCCCCGGCGCCCACCAGTCCCTTGCTCACGCCGTCCAGCCGCGACCCGAACCTACGGACCTCCCGCTGCCCGACGACCCCTATCAGCGAGGGCAGGCAGCCCCGTACGGACTGCATCCCGCGCAGCCACCACTGGGCGTACACATGCGGGGAGCGACGCTCGATGCCGGCCACGATCCGGTCGACCGCGGGGCCCAGCGGGTATGTGCGGTTCGCCGGCCAGGGCAGCCGCTGCCGCAGTTCCCGCATCACGTCGTCCTGGTCGGCGCCCCGCACCATGTCCGTGTCGGTCCAGGAGAGGTAGCCGACCCCGACCTTCACCCCGCGGTAGCCGACCTCGGCCCGCAGGCTGTGCGCGAACGCCTCCACGCCCGACTTGGACGCGCAGTACGCGGTCATCATCGGCGCCGGTGTCATCGCCGCGAGCGAGGCGATCTGGAGGAAGTAGCCGCGGCTCTCCATCAGCACCGGCAGGAACGCCCGCCCGGTCACCGCGCCGCCTATCAGGTTGACCTCGATGACCCGGCGCCACGCCTCGGGGTCCGAGTCGACGAACGGCCCTCCCGCGGCGACCCCGGCGTTGGCGACGACGACGTCGACCTTCCCGAACCGCTCCTTGACCTCCTGGGCGACGCGCGCCATCGCCCCGTGGTCGGTGACGTCCGCGAACCAGTGGTCGCTCTCCGAGTGCAGCCGCTCGGAGACCTTCTTCAACTCGTCCGGCTCCAGGCCGACCAGCGCGAGCTTCGCGCCGCGCGCCGAGAGCTTGCGGGCCAGCAACTCGCCCACGCCGCGCGCCGCGCCCGTGACGACGACGACCTGTCCTTCGAGACTCCGCCGGTCACTCATGCGATCTCCTCCTTCTCGGCCGTTCCGTCCGTGCCTGCGCCCTTGCCTGCGCCCTTGCCTGCGTCCGTGCCTGCGCCCTTGCCTGCGTCCGCGCCCGCTCCCGCGCGTGCGGTGCCCGCCGGGAGGTACGCCGTGACGAGCTCCCGGATCTTCGCCGTGACCGCCTCCGGCGCTTCCACCGGTGTCATGTGGCCCATGCCCGTCAGTTCGGTGAGCCCCAGACCGTCCGGCAGCGCGGCCGCGATCGCCCGTGCGTGCCCGAGCGGGGTCAGCCGGTCCTCCGTACCCGCGATCACCGCCGTGGGCACCCGCAACTCCCGTACGCCCGCGTCGAGATCGAGGTCCGCGAGGACATGTCCCCAGGCGGCCCTGGCCGCCCGCGGGCACGCGTGCACGATCCGGGCACAGGTCTCGACGCGCTCCGGGGCCGACCCCGCTCCCATCGTGGCGTACTTGAGCACCCACCGGGTAATCGGCGTGACCGGCCCCAGCGGGGCCGACGCCACGAGGATCGCGCGGGTCAGCCGGGTCCGTACCGCCCCGGCCCGCATCGGCACCACCACCGACTCGGCGGCCAGCCGCGAACTGCCGGTGCTGCACAGCAGTACGGCCGCCGCACGCTCACGCACTCCGGCCCGGTGCGCGGCGGCCATGATCGTCATGCCGCCCATGGAGTGCCCGGCGAGCACGGCCTTCTCACCCGGTCCGAGGGTGGCGGCCAGCACTGCCTGGAGGTCGTCGGCGAGGGCGTCCGTGCTGTATCCCTCGCGGCTCACGGCGGGCGAACCGCCGTGCCCCCGCTGGTCGTAGACGACGACCCGGTGGTCCACCGCGAGGTCCCTGATCTGTGCGTCCCAGAAGCGGGTGCTGCACGTCCAGCCGTGCGCGAGGACCACGGCGGGGGCCCCGTCCCGCCCGTGCACCTCGACATTGATGCGGGCACCGTCGGCGGAGCGGGCGATCAGCTCACGCGCGGGGAGCGGTGGGGCGCCGTCGCGCCGCAGCAGCCGGCTCATCGCACGACCTCCTCGGCGACGGCCTTCCCGACGGATTCCCCGGCGGCGGCCCGCTTCGGTATCCGTACGACCTCGTACTCCGAGAGGTCGACCGACCGCGTGACCTTGCGGAACTCAGCAGTAGTGCCGGGCCAGACCGTGGTGTTGCGCCCGTTGGCGTCCAGGTACCAGCTGTTGCAGCCGCCGGTGTTCCACACGGTGCGCTTCATCCGCTCCTGGACGCGGCGGTTCCAGGCCCCGACCGCCGAGGTCCGCGCGTCGAGTGCGACGCGTCCGCCCAGCACGTTCAGCTGGCGCAGGTAGTCGGCCATGTAGTTCAGCTGGGACTCGATCACGAGGATCATCGAGGAGTTCCCGAGCCCGGTGTTGGGGCCGATGACCGTCATGAAGTTGGGGAAGCCCGCGGCGCTGGCGCCGCGCAGCGCCTGCATGCCGTCCTTCCAGGACTCGGCGAGCGTGATGCCGTCCGCGCCCACCACCCGCTCGGCGATCGGCATGTCGGTGACGTGGAAGCCGGTGCCGAAGATGATCGCGTCGGCCTCGGTCTCCGTACCGTCGGAGGCGACGAGCGTGGAGCCGCGCACCTCGGCCAGGCCGGAGGCGATCACGTCCACATTGGGCCGGGCGAGCGCCGGGTAGTAGGCGCTGGAGAGCAGGATGCGCTTGCAGCCGATGCGGTACGAGGGGGTCAGCTTGGCCCGCAGCTCGGGGTCCTTGATGGACTTCGCCATGTTGGCCTTGGCTATCTTCTCGACCAGGCCCAGCTCGCCCGGGTGCTTGGTGAAGGCGCTGACCTGCAACTCCCGTATGCCCCAGAGCAGTCCGCGGCGCGCGGTGCCGGTGATGGGCAGTGCGCGGTGCAGCCAGCGTTCGGCGCCGCTGATCTTCCGGTCCATGCGCGGCATGACCCAGGGCGGGGTGCGCTGGAAGAGCGTCAGACTGCCGGCCTTCGGCTGGATCGCGGGCACGATCTGGATGGCGGAGGCGCCGGTACCGATCACGGCGACGCGCTTGCCGGTCAGGTCGGCGTCGTGGTCCCAGCGGGCCGAGTGGAAGACCTTGCCGGGGAAGTCGGCGAGACCGGGGATGTCCGGCGTCCTCGGGTCGGAGAGCGGACCGCTCGCGGAGACGACGAAGTCGGCGGTGAAGGCGGCCCCGTTGGCCGTCCCGATGGCCCAGTGCAACTCCTCGCGGTCCCAGCGCATGACCGCTACTTCATGGCCCAGCCTGATGTGCGGGCGCAGCCCGAAGGTGTCCGCGACATGCTCCAGGTAGGCGCGGATGTGCTCCTGCCCGGAGAAGGTGCGCGGCCACTCGGGGTTGGGTGCGAACGAGAACGAGTAGAGGTGGGACGGTACGTCGCAGGCGCAGCCCGGATAGCTGTTGTCGCGCCAGGTGCCGCCGACGGAGTCGGCCCGCTCCAGGACGACGAAGTCCGTGATGCCTTCGCGGCGCAGCCGGACCGCGGCCCCGAGGCCCCCGAATCCGGATCCGATCACCGCCACTCGTACGTGCTCGTGCTGGGCCATGCTGCCGCCTCCCGCGGTACGTCACACGACTCTGCCAGCAATCACTGGCATTGTTGGGAGAGTAGAGCAGCTCCGTACCGATGGGTAGGGGTACGGCAAGGGAAAGTTACCGGCGGTACAACATGCGGCCTCCCCTGCGGCAGAGAGCGCATGGCGCCGGGAGCCCGCTCCCTGCCACGGGGGAGGCCGGTAGGGTGCGGGGGTGGCTGACGGACCCGTACACCGCGAATACCGCATGGAGGAGCTGGCCAAGGAGGCCGGCATCCCGGTGCGGACCGTGCGCTTCTACCGGGAGCGCGGGCTGATCTCGCCGCCCCGCCGCGAGGGGCGCATCGCCTGGTACGACGACCACCACCTGGCCCGGCTGCGCACCATCACCGGCCTGCTGGAGCGCGGCCACACCCTCACCGGCATCGCCGATCTCGCCCGCACCTTCGAGAGCGGCCGCGATGTCGCCGAGGTGCTGGGCCTGGGCGAGCCGACCGAGGAGACGCCGGTACACCTCACACCCGAGCAGCTCGCGGACTATTTCGAGGGCGAGACCACCCCGGAGAACCTGGCCGCCGCCCTCGAACTGGGCTATCTCGCCACCGACGGCGACGAGATCGTCCACATCAGCCGCCGCCTGCTGGAGGTGTCGTCCGAGCTGGTACGCGAAGGGGTGCCGCTCGCCACGGTGCTCGCGGCCGGCCGCCGCGTCCGCGAGCACGCCGACGCGCTCGCCGAACTCTTCGTGGGCGTCCTGGAGAGCCAGGGGAACCACACCGACGACCCCGAACCGCCCCAACTCCGGCCGCTGGCCCGCGCGGTGATGGACGCCGAGCTCTCCATGGCCCTGGACCGGCGGCTGCGCCGCGAGAACACCGAAGAGCCGCCGCGGAACCCCGCCCCCTGACGGGCGGTCACGCGGGGCCGGCCGGGACGGCATTGTCGATCGCACACCGAAATGCTGCCCGCCTCAGGCGACCCCGTACGCCCCGCGCTTCACACGCTCTACCGTTCGAAGACCACCGTCACGGGTGCGTGGTCGCTCCACCGCTCGGCGTGCGTCGCGGCCCGCTCGACCCAGCCCTTCACCGCGCGCCCGGCCAGCCCCGGCGTCGCCACCTGGTAGTCGATGCGCCAGCCGGTGTCGTTGTCGAAAGCCCGCCCGCGGTAGGACCACCACGAGTACGGCCCCTCCTGGTCGGGGTGCAGTGCCCGTACGACATCGACGTACTCGGCCTCGTCGAAGACCCGGGTCAGCCACTCCCGCTCCTCGGGGAGGAAGCCGGAGTTCTTCTTGTTGGCCTTCCAGTTCTTCAGGTCGGCCTCCCGGTGGGCGATGTTCCAGTCGCCGCAGACCACCACCTCGCGACCGTCAGCCGCGGCCCGCTTCTTCAGACCCTTCAGATACGGGAGGAACGCGGCCATGAACCGCTCCTTCTCCTCCTGCTTCTCGGTCCCGACCTCGCCGGAGGGCAGATACAGGCTCGCGACCGTGACCCCCGGCAGGTCGATCTCGACGTAGCGTCCGCTCGCGTCGAACTCCTCGCTCCCGGCGTCCCCGAAACCGCCGAACCCGATCTGCACACGCTCGGGCGCGCGCCGCGTGTAGAGGGAGACACCGGCCCGCCCCTTGGCGGCGGCCGGTGCGTGCACGGTGTGCCAGCCCTCGGGGTCACGCACCTCGTCGGGCAGCTGCTGCGGCTCGGCCCGTACCTCCTGGAGGCAGATCACATCGGCTTCGGTCCGGGCCAGCCACTCGACGAAACCCTTCTTGGCGGCGGCACGGAGCCCGTTGACATTGGCGGTGGTCACAGTCAGCATTCCGGCACGATACCGACATTCACCCATCGCATACATGTACCATTCCTCGCATGAATATCCACCCTCGGCCCTTCGACCACCCCGACGCCGTCAAACTCAACGACCAGGTGCAGCTCGAATACGCCGAGCGATACGGGGACGAGGGCGATGTCACACCGCTCGACCCCTCGATGTTCGAGCCCCCGAACGGTCTGTATCTGCTTGCCTACGATGCGCTCGACCGCCCCGTCGCCACCGGCGGCTGGCGCTCCCAGGAGCGGAACGACGAGGGTTACTCGGACGGCGACGCCGAGCTCAAGCGGATGTTCGTGATACCCGAGGGCCGCGGCAACGGACTGGCCCGCCGCATCCTGGCCGCCCTGGAGGACGACGCACGGGCGGCGGGCCGGGTCCGCATGGTGCTGGAGACCGGGGACAAGCAGCCCGAGGCGATCGCGCTGTACACGTCCAGCGGCTACGTCCCGTGCGAGAAGTTCGGCCACTACCGCATGTACGGGAGCAGCCGCTGCTTCGCGAAGCCGCTGCGGTAGCGGGCCCGGTGGTGGCGATGGCCCCGACGCCCCGACGTCAGGCGTCGGCCGCGTACTGCCAGAACTCCCGCATCAGCGTGGGCGGGGTCGGCCCGGCCATCTCCAGCTGGGTCAGCAGGATGGAGACCGCGCCGGTGGCGGGCGTGAGGTGCGCCGCCGTTCCCGTGCCGCCCACCCAGCCGTAGCGCCCCGGAACGTTCCAGGGGGCGATGGGCTCGACGTCGACCGAACCGCCGAAGCCCCAGCCCTGACCCTCCAGGAACAGCGTGCTGCTGTCGCGTTGCGCCTGCGTCAGGTGGTCGGTGGTCATCAGACGCACCGAGTCGGCCGACAGCAGCCGTCGCCCGTCGGCACCCCCGCCTTCGGTGCTCCCCCTGTCGACGCTTCCCCCGGCGAGCAGCATCCGGGCGAAGGAGAACAGGTCGTCCGCCGTCGAGACCAGCCCGCCGGTGCCGGACGGAAACGCCGGCACCCGGCTCCACTGCCCGTCCGGGGCATCGACCAGCTGAAGGCCGCCGCCCTCCGGTGCGGTGCGGTAGTAGCTGGTGAACCGGTCGGCCTTGTCGGCCGGTACGGCGAATCCGGTGTCGGCCATGCCGAGCGGCTCGAACAGCCGCTCCGCCAGGAAATCGGGCAACGGCCGGTCCGAGACCCGGGCGATCAGTACGCCGAGGATGTCCGAGCAGGTGTTGTACAGCCATGCCTCGCCCGGCTGGTGGAGCAGCGGGATACGGGACAGCGCGGCCATCCAGGCGTCCGGCTCCTCGACGAGCTGCGGCTGTGGCGGCCCCTGTTTCAGCTCGCTGAACAGCAGCCCGACCGCGGGCAGCGAGAAGTCCGACGGGAAGCCGTACCCGGCCCGCGAAGTGAGCAGATCGGTCACGGTGATGACTCTCTCGGCGGGCACCACGTCGTCGACCGGGGAGGCCGGCGTACGGACCACCTTCGGTGCCACCAGCTCCGGCAGCCACTGCCGCACCGGTTCGTCCAGCGCGATCCGGCCGTCCTCGACCAGCATCATGGCCGCGGCGGCGGTGACGGGCTTGGTGAGGGAGGCGATCCGGAAGATCGAGTCCCTGGCCATCGGGGCCGTGCCGTCCGCATCGGCGGAACCGACCGCCGCCACCTCGGTCCGGCCGCCCCGGGCCACCAGGCCCACGGCCCCCGGGGCCAGTCCCCCGCCGACGTGCCGCTCCAGGAGATCGCGCAGATTACCCATCTCGCCCGTCCTGCTCGTCCTGCTCATCGGTCCACCTTCTCGCTCGTGCGCCCGGGAGCAGGGCCGCCACACCGCCCCGGATTCATCGGTCCGGGACGCGCTCCCCCGGCGGCTCAGCGCACCCGGCCGACACCCACGTAGAAGCCACTGCGCTCCCGCACCGGTGCGGGCTCCTCGCGGTACCACTCCGTGGCGAAGACCAGCCCCGGCTCGACGAGATCCAGCCCGCCGAAGAAGGGCTCGACCTCGCTCCGGGTACGCATCCGCAGCGGGATCGCCCCCTTCTTGTACGCGCTCTCGGTCTCCTGCCTCAGCTCCGGATGCTGGTCGGCCGTGCCGTGCGAGAGCACCAGGAAGCTGCCCGAGGGCAGCGCGTCGACCAGGGTGCGGGTGAGGCCGTACGGGTCCTGGTCGTCCGGCAGGAAGTGCATGAGCGCGATGAGGGAGAGCGCGATGGGCCGGTCGAAGTCGAGCAGTCCACGGGCGTGTTCGAGGATCGCCTCGGGCTGCCGCACATCCGCGTGGATGTAGTCGGTGACCCCCTCACAGCTGCTGACCAACAACGCCTCCGCGTGCCGCAGCACGATCGGGTCGTTGTCCGCGTAGACGACCCGGGCGGACGGGGTGATGGCCTGGACGACCTGGTGCAGATTGGGCTCCGTGGGAATGCCGGTGCCTATGTCGAGGAACTGCTCGACCCCACTACGGGCCAGCCAGGCGGAGGCCCGGTGCATGAAGGCCCGATTCCGCGCCGCATTGCCCCGCGCCTCCTCGGGCAGCTTCTCCCCCACCTGCTGGTCGACCGGATAGTTGTCCTTGCCACCCAGCAACCAGTCGTAGACGCGCGCGGGGTGGGGCTTGCTGGTGTCGATGCGAGGGCTGGGCACACCGGCAGTCACAGGACAGTCCTCCTCCTACGGAACCGCGGACAGAAAACACCACACCTGCCCTGGCACGACCTCGACAAGGTCATCGGAAGGACGGGCGAGCAGGAACAGCCTAGGCAACCGGGCAGCCGCCGCCCGGCGCGGGCGGGGCGCCCGACGCCAGGTGAGCCGGCGCCGACGTCGGGTCCGACGAGGCGGGCCAGGTGCTGCCATAACTCAGATCGTGGTGCTGCACCGAACTATTGCCGCGCATGCCCTCTGGAGCCGTGAACGGTGCCCACATCCCGGCACTACTCGTAGCCGAGCGTGATGAAGCGCGCCGGTTCGGCAAGGACCGTGCCGGCGCTCTCCTCGTCCGTCATGCGCGCAGCGAGGGTGGCTTCGGCCAGGCGGGGCGGAAGAGCTTCTCCGAACTTGAGGCCGCGAACCGCCCGGCTGTCGACCTCGGGCAGGCACAGGCCCGCCCCGGTATCCGCGCGGGCGATCTGCCAGACCTGAAGCGTGAGGTCGTCGCGGAGCCGGATCCACTGGTCGCTGACGCGCCGATGCGGGGCCGCCACCGAGGCCAGCGACGCTGCCAGAGTGGCGTTGGCGCGGTGGCCCGCCCATGTCCACCAGCGGACGTCGCCGTCGGCGTGCCGGGTGACCACGGTTCCACCGGGGTGGACTGCGTGCAGGTGGACGTCACGTGCTTCGGCGAGTTTGGCCGTTGCGCGTGCGGTCAGGCGGACCGGTGGGTCCTGGCCGAGGAGTACGTCCCGGGCGGCGCGGGTCAGGGCGAAGGAGCGGATACGATCCGCGCCGAAGCCGCTCCAGCGGGCGCGACCTCCTTCGTCGGCCGGCTCCACGAAACAGCGCTTGCGCGTCCAGTCGATGTAGGTCACCAGCCAGTTGCGACCCGCGAGAAGCAGCTTGCGCGGGCCTTCGATCTCCTCGGTGAGCAGGTCGGGGTCGGTGCGGCCGATCTCGGTACGGCCGTTGAGTACGGTGAACTCCGGCGGGGCGGTGAACATCGCCGTCAGGTTCATGAAGTGGCGGTGACCGTAGCGTCGTTCAGCTTCCGGGCCGATGAACAGCAGTCCGCCGTCCTGCTCCAGGTACCCCTCCTCGACCAGGTGGCGGACGACGGGCAGCGCGCCCGGCCCGAAGGGGCCCATGCCGCCCCACCACTCCCGCCACAGGTTCTCCCCGACCCGGTGCTCCTGCAGGCACAGGGCCAGCAGTTGCTGGGCCACCAGGTGGCGGGGCTCGGGCGGCGCGACGACGGGTTCGACCCAGCCACGGGACCACTGCAGCAGAAGCGCAGCGGCCGAGAGCAGCCCCTCGGGGGTGAGCGCGAGGAAGAGGCAGTTGCGTGTGGTGCCGGAGCGGCGTCCGGTGCGGCCGATGCGCTGGAGGAACGAAGCGACTGTGGACGGAGCGTCGAGCTGGATGACGCGGTCCAGGTCGCCGACGTCGATGCCGAGTTCCAGGGTGCTGGTGGAGACGATCACGCAGTCGCGTGCTTCGGCGAACGCTTCTTCGGCGCGCCGCCGTTCATCGACGGACAGCGAGGCGTGGGACAGGAAGGTCGTGACGCCCTTCAGGCGCAGTTGCTCGCCCAGTTCCTCGACGGTGCGGCGGGTCTCGCAGAAGACCAGGCGCTTCTCACCGCGGTGCAGGGCCGCGATGACGGTGGCGGCGTTCGCGACGGAACCGACGTAGTCGAGTTCCACATCCCCGGGCGGCGGCGGCGTGGCGGCGGCCTGCCCCTCCGTGTCCACGTCCGCTCGGCTCCCCTCCGCAAGGTGAGGCGCGACAACCCGCGCGGGCCGGCGCCCGTGTCCTGAGCCCTGAAGCCAGGTCAGCAGCTCATCGGGGTTGCCGATGGTGGCGGAGAGGCCGACCCGCTGGAGCGGGCGGCCGACGATACGGCTCAGGCGTTCCAGTACGGCGAGCAGGTGCCAACCCCGGTCGTCGCCCGCGAACGCGTGCACCTCGTCGATCACGACCGTGTGGAGTCCCGAGAAGAAGGAGCGGTGGTCGACGTGTGTGCTGACCAGCATGGATTCCAGGGACTCGGGTGTGGTGAGGAGGATGTCGGGTCGCTGGGCAAGGATGCGGCGCCGTCGGCCCGTGGTGATGTCGCCGTGCCAGAGCTCGGCCGTGCGGCCCGTCCACCCGGTGTAGGTCCGCAGCCGTGGGTGGAGGTTGTTGAGGAGGGCCTTGAGCGGGCACACGTACAGCACGCTGGTGCCCTTCCAGCCCTGCCGGTTCATGCGCGTCAGCAGAGGAAATGCCGCCGCTTCGGTCTTTCCTCCCGCGGTGGGCGCGAGGAGCACGGCGTCCTCGCCGCCCAGGAGCGGCTCGACCGCCTCTTCCTGCAGGGGGCGCAGGGAGCGCCAGCCGAGGGTGTTGACGATGTGGTGCCCGAGGACGGGGTCCAGGAGGTCGAAGACATCGGCCTCTTCCTTCATGACAGGTCCGGTTCCTTCATGACAGGTCCGGCTCGGCCCAGGTCCGGCTCGGGGCCCAGGTCCAGTTCGATGTCTCCGGCGCCGGTGGCCGCGCTCCGTTCCGTCTCGTTGAGTTCGGCGCTGTTGAGGGTGAGCGCGTAGTGGGCACGGGGGTCGAAGTCGGGGAACTCGTCGACCCTGTCGAGGACATCGGCGACGAGCTTGCGCAGGTACAAGCGCGGGGCGATGCCGACCTTGCCGCCGAGGGACCCGGTGACGGCGTGGGCCAGTTCGTCGAGGTAGGCGTCGTCCACCCGGTCGGCGAGCCGCTGCGGGTGGCGGGCCGCTCCTGTGTACAGGTCCCGCACCTTGCGCCCGAGTTCGCCGAGCGAGTCCAGGTCGAATCCGGCCAGCCGCAGTTGGACGGCGCGTGGTGAGTCGAAGCGGGGATCGGTGGTGAAGTCGGTGGCGAGCCGCTGGGCGAGGGGCGCGAGGCGCTGGACGCCCTGCTGTCCGTCGTAGAAGGCGGGGGTGCCGGTGATGACGAGGAAGAGGCCGGGGAAGCGCCCGGCGTCGATCTCGTCGAGGAGCTGGCGCAGCGCGTTGAGGGACTTCTCGCGTACGTCGCCGCGCACGCGTTGCAGGGTCTCCACCTCATCGAGGACCAGGAGCAGTCCGGGGTGTCCGCAGTCCCGCAGGACGGTCAGCAGGCCCTGGAGGAAGCCGAGGGCGCCGAAGTGGTCGAGGTCGCCGCGGATGCCCGCGGCACGTTTGGCGGAGGCGGCCACTGATTTCTGGCCGCCGAGCCAGGCGATCAGCGCCTCGGCGTGCGCACCGTCGCCGGCGGCCACCGCCCGGCGGTAACCGCGCAGGGCTGCGGAGAAGGCGGGTGTGGTGCGGGCGACGTCGGCGAGCCGGCGTTCCAGCAACTCGTCGACGGCCTGGGCCAGCGCTTCCTCGTCGTCGTCGGCGACCTCACCGGCGGCGAGGACCTCCTCCTCCAGGGCGTAGAACCAGGAGTCGACGACCGCCCGGAGGGCGGAGGGCTGGTGGGTGGCCGTGGTGAGGCGTTCGACGAGTCTGCGGTAGACGGTCTCCAGGCGGTGCAGCGGTGTCTCGGTCTCGGAGATCTGTACCTCGCTCACCGCGAGTCCGCGCCGTTTGGCACGTTCGGCGAGCCACCGGGCGAAGAAGGTCTTGCCGGAGCCGTACTCGCCCCGCAGGGCGTGGAACGCGCAGCCCCCACGGGCTGCGGTGGCCAGATCGTCGTCGAGAGCCGCTTCGAAGCGCTCCAGGCCGACGGCGAAAAGCCCGAGGCCGGCCTGTGGAACGGTGCCGCGCCGCAGCGCGTCGACCACGTCGCGCCGCCGCACGGCGCTGACGTCGGATGCAGGTGCGTTCATGCCGTCTCTCCGAGGAACTGCTGCTCCAGCAGGGCCCTGTCGAGCTGGACGGTGCGTCCGGACTCGACGAGCTGGAGCACGGAGTAGCCGTCGATGTTGAGGAGACGTTCCAGGACGGTGGCGAAGCGTTCCGGGTTGCGCTGCGAGCGCCCCGTGGCGGCCTGGGCGGCGGCGGTCACCGCTCCGGGCGACAGTTTTCCCCCCGCCGCGAGGAGCGCGTCGAGCACGGCGGCGACGGCCTTGTCAGCGGGTGCGCCACGGACGAACTCGCGCTGGGCCTTGTAGGACGCGGACCGTACGGTACGGGCGCCGGGGCTGTCCTCACCGGAAGTGTCCCCGGTCTCCTGGTGCCTGGTGTCCGGCCTCTTCCTGAGGACCATCGTGTCGGCGTCCGCGAGCGGCTCGACCGCGGTGGCAGGACTCTTCTCGTCGTCGTGCCACCAGCCCGGGGCGATGCGTTCGGCCGGCAGCAGTGTCCACCCCTCGGGGACCAGATCCGCGGACGGCACCAGGGTGATCACGGGGATGGTGACCTCTGCAAGGGAGGCACCGCCGTGGTAGCCGGCCTGCCGGGCGGTGTAGCGCAGGTCCTCGCGCCATGCCAGGGTGATCCGGCCGCGTACCCGGGGACCGGATACCTCGATCTCGCCGTCCGCCGGGGTCCCGGTGCGCCACCTGGCGCCTTCGGCCTTGCCTGCCCGGGGCTGCTGTCCGTGGTCACGCGGGGTGCGGTCGATGATGTGGCCGTGGTCGGAGACGAGGACGACCGGACGGCCGTAGTTGCGTGCCTCTTTCAGCAGGTCGGGCAGTTTGCCGATGTCCTCGGGCACCCACCGGTCCCGGGCGCCCTCGCGTCCGTCGGCGAGCGCGTCGTCGACGGTGTTGAGGACGACTCCGACGATGTCGTCGGAGGCGAGGGCCTGAAGTACCTCGGGGGACAGCCGGTGACCGGGCGGCCCTTCGTACCCGCCTTTGTGGAAGAGCTGGGCGGTGCGGTGGCGCTTCTTCCAGAAAGCGGTGAACCCGGCGCGTTCGGTGCTCTGTCCGCCCTCGGCGGGCTGTCCGCACAGCAGGGATGCCCGGCTGAGGGTCGTCACGGACGGCAGCATCGACACGGCGGCCCGGCGGGCGGCGTCCTCGCCGGGGCGCGGCTTGGGGACCACTTCGGTCCATGCCCGCCGGTCGAGCGCACCGGCGAGCTGTACGGCGACATCGGCGCTCATGCCGTCGAGTACGAGGATCAGCGGCCTGCCGGGCTCGCGGCCGGACGTTCCGCCGCCGTCGCGTTCGAGCGTCCTGCTGAGTGGTACGGCCGCCTCGGCCAGTACGTCCTCGATGAGCAGTGCGCCTCCGGGTGCCTGCCGGCAGGCACCTTCGCTCCAGAGGGCGAGCCGCTGGGCGAACTGCTCGTCGAGAGCGGCCCTTCGTGCCCGTACGGCTCCTATCAACCGCTGGTAGGCGTCAGCGACGGCCGGGTCCCGGGAGGTGTCGCCCTCGGCGAGGATCCCGACGGCGAGATCGGCCCAGCCGGAGGACGTCAGATGGCTTTGGACGCCGTGGGCCACCGATTCCACGGGCTGCAGGGGGTCCTTCAGCCAGCGGACCAGGCGCACCGCCGTGCGGGCCTTCTCGGTGGAGTCGGCGTACAGCGCGGCAAGGTGGTGCCCGGTGAGGTCGCGCAGTGCGGCCTGGGCATCGCTC